>NZ_JBFAAF010000092.1:0-23041 GCF_040639595.1 Micromonospora sp. NPDC023814 | reverse complement strand
CCCAACACCGTCTGGATCAACAAACCCACAGCTCAACCCGCAGATCTACAGAACACCTGACCACGAAAACGTCTCACTTGACTTGACAGGTTCCGCGTAGCGCACGTAGTCGGCCTGCCCCGAGGTCAGCGCGCCGACCCGGACGCTGTCCTCCGGAGTCACGATGATCTTGATCCGGTCGAGGTAGGCGCGCCCCTGGTGGGCGAAGGACGGCGGGGCCCAGTTGTAGTCCTCGCGGGCCACCAGTTCGATCTCCTTGTCGATGACCTGGTTCGCGACGGTGAACGGGCCGGACCCGACGACGTTCTTGAGCTGGCACTGCTCCTCGTACGGCAGCGAGATGGTCTTCTTGGACACGAGACCCGCCCCGATGACCGACGTGCCCTGCAGGAAGCCGGGCGACGGCTTGTCGAAGTGGAACTTCACCGTGTCCTTGTCGACGACCTCGCTGCGTTCGTAGTTGTTGACGAACTCGGCCACCGGAAGCTTCAGGTCCTTGTTGCCGAGGCCGTACACGTCGTAGTTCGCCGCCACGGCCTCCGCGTCGAGCGGGCTGCCGTCGCTGAAGGTCACCCCGTCGCGCAGGTGGAAGGTGTACTCGGTCGCGTCGGCGTTGACCTCCCAGGACTTGGCGACCCAGGGCTCGATCTTGAGTGTCTTCGGGTCCTGCCAGGTGAGTTTGTCGGTGAGCTGGTTGAGCACCCCGCCGTTCGGGTAGAAGCCCGCGGCCGGCAGGTAGAGGCAGCTCGGCGGCTGGTGCTCGAGGTAGACGAGGGTGCCACCGTGGACGGGGTCGCCGGCGTCCTGCCCGGCACCGGGCGAGCCGCCGCCCGAGCAGGAGGCGAGCAACCCGGCCACGGCGAGGGCGGCAGCCCCCGCCAGCGCGGTGGACCGGAACCTGGATCGTGACATGCGTGATGGCCTTTCGTACCGGCAAGGAACTTGCGTGGAGGGGGCGACGGGATTCAGGCGCAGGGTGACGTGCTCGTGCCGGAGCTGCTCCGCGACCGGGTGCCAGGGCCGCCGGGCAGGCCGGCGGGGGGTGAGAGGCGACAGGGCCGGAAGCGCCGCGACGAACGCGCATGCGCTCGTCGCGGGAGCAGTTGTCCGCCGCCGCGGAAGCGCCGTCCTCGCCTACTCGATCAGCGCGGACAGAGTGCGCTGCAGGTGCGCTGGTGGTCGACGTAGCGCCGCACGACCAGGGAAGTGACGATGCGCTTCCCGGTCGGTGAGTGGCTGCTACGGATCATGGTTGGGAAGTTATCCCATCGGTTTGGTAGGTAACAAACCCCTGCTCGCATCGTGGGATGCGCCGGAAGCTCCGTGACCGCGGTGCAACGGTCTGTCGCGAATTCCGCTACCGCCGTGAAGGCGCGCCCGCCTACGCTCGCACCGTGGCCAGGATTCGCAAGCGGAGGATTCGCGTCGACGGCCTCGATTACCGATGGATGGTCAGTCACGTCGACCCCGGTCACGTCGTAGTCAGGGTCTGGCACATCGCAACCAGGGGCAGTCAACTGGAGGTCCAGGTGGCCTTCGACGACCCGTGGCTCAACTACGGGCCGATCATCACCGCACCTGCGGACCGGGTGGCCGAGGTGTTCGCCCTGGCCCCGGTCACGCCACGGTTGGTCGCGGAACTGATCCAGGCGGCGCTCGCCGCAGGCTGGCCGGTTCACGGTGACGGCGGGCCGCTGCGCTTCACGCTCACACGGGACCGTGAGCGGCTGGAGCCTGCGTCCGGGCGACTACCCACCTGACAGGCACGTGACGCGACCACGCGGAAGGCGGCATGACCGGTCAGGCAGGTGCCCGGTGGCCACATGCCCGACGACCGCGACGGGGCACAGCACCGTTCGGTCGGAGATTCGAGCGAGTTCGAATCACTTGGCCGGCGGGTGCGACAGATGTTGACTGTGCCGGTCCTGCACCGCCCCGGACATCGGCGGCGTACGCGGCCACGTCGCCACCCGCCGAGGTGCCGCGGGCTGTCAGGTGACCGTTCCCGCCGCTCGCCGCGGTGTGGCACCGAGAGAACGGAGGCACCTTTGACCACCTCACGATCGCGAATCCTGGCGATGCTCGCCGCGCTCGTCCTCATCACGACCGGCAGTACTTTCCTCGCCAGCCCGCCGGCGCAGGCCGCGACCGGCACCTGTTCGGGTTCCAAGGTCGGCGGCTTCGACCTGTACGGAGACGTAGCCATCAACGGCTCGACGAAGTACGGATACGTCGAGGTCTACTACAGCGGCGGCTACAACTGCGCCCGGACCGTGTCGAGTGCCAACACCTGGGGCGTCAGCAAGGTCATGTCGGTCGAACTGTGGGTCTGTTCATCCGGCACCAGCAACTGCCGGTTGCTGTCGGCGGACGACCGGGACCACGGCACCTACAGGTACTACGCCGGACCGGTGACCGCCTACGCCAGCGGTAAGTGCATCTGGGTCATCGGGAACATCTACTATCCCCCGACGGACTCCAACGCCGGGAACAACAAGGTGGGCTGGTGCGGCTGATGTCCACGTGGCGACGCTCGGTGTTGGTTCACGTCGTGGCCGCGGTTGTCGCGGTGGGCGCCCCGGTTGTCGGCCCGGCGCCGGCCAGCGCCTCCA
Source organism: Micromonospora sp. NPDC023814 (assembly GCF_040639595.1). Lineage (NCBI taxonomy): Bacteria > Bacillati > Actinomycetota > Actinomycetes > Micromonosporales > Micromonosporaceae > Micromonospora > Micromonospora sp. NPDC023814. The sequence goes on along the minus strand of NZ_JBFAAF010000092.1, from coordinate 20,429 downwards.
CCACACGGTACGGCGAGCAGTGCGGATCCACCTACTACGAACTCGACGACAAGGTGCTGCTCACCAGCGGTGGGCAGGCCTTCGGACACGTCTACCTGATGTACAGCGCGCAGACGAAGATGAACTGCGTCGTCGCGGAGAAGTCCAGCTTCGTCGGCACCGCGACCTGGATGAACGCCAAGGTGGAGACGAGGAGCGGGCGGGTGGCCCAGGACCCGGGCAACTACCGCTACTACGCCGGGCCCGTCTATCTCTACGCGCCGGGCGAGTGCGTCCGCTACTCCGGCGTCGCGTACAGCGGGCCGAACAAGACCGGCACGCTCAGCTCGTACACGTCCGGCTTCGGCTGGTGTGGCTGACGATCCGGGGAATCATCCGGGGGGCAGGGACTCGTCGATCATCGGGCTGGCCAGTCGGCCCGCGGCGGGATCGTGGTGTGCGTCGTGCCGGGTAGGAACCGCTGCCCGGCACGACGGCCGCGCCTCCGGCCCGCCGGCATTTGGCCCGGTCGGTCACACCGTCACTCGGCGGGTCACGGCGAGCAGGTACTCCTTGCGGTGCAGGGGGTCGTGGTCGCTGCGTGGCCGCTCGGGCGCCGGTCCCCGTACCGGCTGGTAGTGGGAGAACCTCGACTCGAGCGTTCCCTCGCCCCGGGTCAGCACCGGCAACCGCCGCTCCAGGTCGTGCACCCGGGCCGCGGGCACCTCGCCCTCGACCACGTACGCCGTGCCCCGCGGCTCGGTCCGCGTCGGCACCGCCCCGAACCGGGCCAGCGCCGGCAGCACGGTTCCGAGCAGATCGGCCGGCACGTCGACCCGGAACGTGTGCACCGGCTCATGCACTCGGGTGCCGGCTCGGCGCAGCGCGTCCATCAGCACCAGCGGGGTGAGGCCCCGGAAGTCCGCGCCGGTGACCTGTTCGGGCCCCGCCGGGTACTTACCGGCGTCGACATGCGCCACAATCCCCAGGTTGAGAGTCCGCTCCACGCGTCAGGTCCTTCGGGTCGATGGTCACTGCCAACTGATCGATCCCGAAAGCTGCGCGCACGACCCTCTCCCTGTCTCCCGACGTGTCCTCTCCTTCCCCGCACTACACCAGATGCCTGACGCGTCCACAACCGAAATGGACTGGCCGCGCGACGCCACCGTCTAGACGGCGAGGTTGCCGTAGCCCGGGATGCCTGCCGTCTCGTAGGTCAGTTGCAGTGCGCCGTTGGAGCGGGTGATCGACTCGGAGAGCCGGAAGGCCGTGGGCGCGGTGCCCTCCGCGAACATCCGCTTGCCGCTACCGAGCACCAGCGGATAGAGCCACAGGTGCAGCCGGTCGACGAGGCCGAGGCGCAGCAGCGACTGCACCAGGTCGAGGCTGCCGATCACGTGGAGCTCGTCGTGGCGATCCTTCAGCCCGGCGACGCCCTCGGCGAGATCACCGCTGACGAGCGTCGATCCCTCCCACCCCAGCGGTTCGGCGAGCGTACGGCTCGCCACGTACTTGGGCACCCGGTTGAGCAGCCCGGTGAAGGGGATCTCCGCGGGCGCCTTCGGCCAGTAGGCGGCGAAGATCTCGTACGTCTTCCGGCCCAGCAGCAGCGCGTCCATGCTCGTGGCCTGCTCGAACATGGCGCTGCCGGACTCCTGGTCCACCAGCGGCGCCTGCCACCCGCCATGCGCGAAGCCGCCGTCGCGGTCCTCGTCGGGCGCCCCCGGCGCCTGCGCCACACCGTCCAGCGTCACGAACTCCGTCACCACGAGCTTGCCCATCTGGCGCCCCCTTCACTCCCCGATCCGTCCCTCGACCAGACCGCGCGACGGATCGAGAATCATCGGCCTGATCCGTGGTCAGCAGCCGGCACTACCGCCCACCGGCCGCCCCTGGGAGCAACGAGCCGGCGCGCGGTCGGTTTCAGGAAGGTGGGCACCCACCGCTCGGGTGCTGCTGGGGTCAGCGAATGCCGACGAAGAAGCGGGTCTGGTCGCTGCGGTGCAGTGCGTAGTAGGCCTCGAACCGGGTGCCGTCCGGCAGCCAGGCCACGGACTCGATGCCGAGCAGGGGCGTCGAGGTGGTGACCTCGAGCAGGGCGGCGTCCTCGGGTTCGGGGAAGACGGCTTCGATCCAGCGGTCGGCCCCGACAGGTTCGAGCCCGTACCGGCGGCGCAGCACGTCGTAGAGGGACTGGTTCTCCAGGACGGCGCGGTCCAGGCCGGGCACCAGCCTGGCCGGCAGCGCGGTGTCGACGAGCAGCCAGGGCTGGCCGTCGACACCACGGAGCCGGCGCATCCGCACGACCGACTCGCCGACCGGAATCTGCAACAGGTCCGCCTCGCGCTGGTCGGCCGGACTGAGGCTCTGGCTGATCGTGTGGGTGGTGACCCGGCGTCCCGACTCCCGCAGGTCGTCGGCGGAGCCGGACACGGAGCCGACGAAGCGCAACTCGGTCTTGCGGGGAGCGACGAAGGCGCCCCGCCCCTTGACCTTGTAGATCATCCGCTGCTGTACGAGCTCACGCAGCGCCTCGCGGACGACGGTGCGGGAGACGCCATAGAGGTCGGTCAGCTCCGCCTCCGACGGCAACGGCTGGTCCGGGGCTATCTCACCGGCCTCGATCTGGCCGCGCAGCTCCCGCATCAGCTGCATCCACAGCGGCTCGCTCCCGTCGCGGGTGAGCCGCCGGTACGTCATCGTCATGGACTTCCTTCCCCATCGACCGGATACAGCATGCCATGACCGCGCAGCCCTGTCATGACAGGAAGCGGGGGTCATTTGCCAGCCCAATCACCGAATTGGCGCGTGAACGTAACCCCCATCACTGTGACTTGAAACACGTTTGTCATCAAGCTCTAGCCAACCTGTCACTACAGGTCTGTAATGACTGGACCTCATCGCAGCCCCTCAGCTGCGGTCAGCCGACTGAGCACGTCCACTCCCGCTCCGACGGGTTTTCGCTCTCTCTGGAGGCCCCCACCATGCGTACCCATCCCTCGTCCCGACGGCGGCGCACCGCCGTCGTGGCCGCGCTCGTCGCGACCGTCGCGGTCACCGCGACCGGCTGCGGCTCCGGCGCGAGCGGCGGCAACGCCAAGGACGGCGACAAGCCGTTCATCGCGCTGAGCAACGGCTTCATCGGCAACGGCTGGCGGCAGACCATGATCGCCAAGTTCGAGGCCGCCGCCACCAAGGCGCAGAGCGACGGGCTGATCGGCAAGTTCAAGGTCGTCAACGCCCCCGGCGAGAACTCGGCCACCGAGCAGGTCGCCCAGATCAAGAGCCTGCTGCTGCAGAAGCCGGACGCCCTGCTGATCGACCCGGCCTCGCCGACCGCGCTCAAGCCGGTCATCCAGCAGGCCTGCGACGCCGGCATCAAGGTCGTGGTCTTCGACTCGGCGATCGACGCCCCCTGCGCCCACGTGCTGCTCAACAGCTTCAAGGACTGGGCGACGGCCGCCGCCGAGCCGCTGGTGAAGGGCATCGGCGGCAAGGGCACGGTGATCGTCAGCCGGGGTGTGGTCGGCTCGCAGCCCGAGGCGGAGATGTACCAGACCACGCAGGACATCCTGGCCAAGAACCCGGACGTCAAGGTCGCCGCGACCGTCAACGGCATGTGCGACGGCGCCAAGGCGCAGAAGGCCGTGCTCGGTGTGCTGTCGAGCGTGCCGAAGGTCGACGGGGTCATCGGCTGTGGTGACGGCTACGGCGTCGCCCAGGCCTTCACCAGCGCGGGCAAGCCGGTCCCGGCGGTCACCTTCGAGACCAACGGCCGCGCGCTGAAGTACTGGCAGGACAGCAAGCTCGACAACGGCTCGGTCGCGGTCATGTCCGACCCGGGCCAGTCGGTCGCCGCCCTGTGGGAGGCGATCGACCTGCTCGACGGCAAGGACATCCCGAAGGAGATCACCTTCCCGATCGTGCTGGTGGAACAGAAGGACGTCGCCGCGTGGGCCGGCGTCCTGAAGCCCGACGAGTACGCCGCCTGGCCGTGGACCCAGGAGCTCTTCCGCAAGCAGGTCGAGGCCGCGAAGAGCGGCGGGGCCCCGGTGCAGCCGCCGATCCCGACGGCCGCCGGCTGACCGAACAGCAACAGAGGAGCGCATGATGCACGTCGACAACCTGCCGGTGGGGTCGCACGCGGCCCCACCGCAGGGCGACCGGAAGCCGTCCACGGCGCCACCGGTCGTCACCGCGCGGCGGGTGACCAGGACGTACGGGCGCACCCGAGCCCTCACCGGAGTGGACCTCGACGTCCGCGCCGGTGAGGTGCTCGGCCTCGTCGGCCACAACGGCGCGGGCAAGAGCACGCTGATGCGCGTCCTCGCCGGCCTCGAAGCGTGCGACGAGGGCACGGTCACCGTGGGTGGACAGGAGGCGCCGCGCGACGTCGCGCCGGGCTCCGAGCCGTTCCGTGCCGTCCGGATGGCCTACCAGGAAACGTCGCTCTGCCCCGACCTCACCGTCGCGGAGAACATCTGGGTCTCCTCCCGGCACTGCCTGCCCCGGCTGGGCTGGCGTCGGGCGGCCAGCGCCAAGGTCGCCCGCCGGCTGGACGAGATGTTCCCGGGCCACGGGGTGTCGCCGCGGGACCGGGTCGAGGACCTGTCGCTGGCCCAGCGGCAGATGGTGGAGATCGCCCGGGCGAGCCTCGTCGATCGGCTCGAGCTGCTGATCCTGGACGAGCCGACCGAGTCGCTCGGCCCGGACGCCGCGCAGTCGCTCTACGCGTACGTCCGGCGGCTCACCGCCCAGGGCACGGCCGTCCTGCTCATCTCGCACCGGATCCGTGAGGTGCTCTCCGTGGCCGACCGGGTCGCGGTGATGCGCGACGGCGCGGTCGTCGCGGAGCGGCCCGCGGCCGGCCTCAGCGAACAGGACGTGCTCACCCTGATGGGTGCGGAGGTGGCCGAGCCCGCCGCCGCACCCGCCCCCGCCCGCGTGGCCGGCGACCGGCCGGTCGTCGGCAAACTGCGCGGCGCCACCGGCCACGGCCTGCACGACGTGTCGATCACGGTCGGCCGGGGCGAGGTCGTCGGGCTGGCCGGCCTCGCCGGCCAGGGCCAGCAGCAGGTGCTCGAACGCCTGTGGCGCCCCGTCCGGCGGGACACCACCGTCGAGGGCACCCGCGCCTACGTGCCCGGTGACCGGCAGCGCTCCGGCATCCTGCCGCTGTGGTCCGTGGCGGAGAACCTCATCGTCACCGCCATGCGCGGCCTGGCCCGGTACGGCGTACGCCGTACCGGCGCGGAGGACGCCGCGGTCCGCGACTGGGTGGACCGGTTGGCCATCCGCGGCGGCGCCGACGCGGGCATGACCGAGCTCAGCGGCGGCAACCAGCAGAAGGTCATCGTGGCCCGGGCGTTCGCCTCCACGGCGGACCTGGTCCTGCTCGACGACCCGTTCCGCGGGGTCGACGTGCACACGAAGACCGACCTCTACACGCTCATCCGGCAGGAGGCGGCGGGCGGCCGCAGCGTGGTCTGGTACTCGAGCGAGAACGCCGAGATGGCGCACTGCGACCGGGTCTACGTGCTGCGCGCCGGCCGGGTCGTCGCCGAGCTGACCGGCGCGGAAATCTCCGAGGAACGGATCATCGCCGTCTCCTTCGCCGAATCCGAGCCCACGGGAGCACAGCGATGACGAATCTCGTCGCGACGGCGATGCCGTCGCGGGCCCTGCTGCGCCGCACCGGCCCCGCCCTGGTCAGCGCGGTCGCCATGGTGGCCATGATCGCGGTCTGCGCGTCGCTGCAGTCCGACGTGCTGACCGTCCCCGGTCTCACCCTGGTCCTCTCGGCCACCGTGCCCCTGGTCATCGCGGCCCAGGCCCAGATGGTGCTCATGTCCGTGGGCGACATCGACCTCGGCATCGGCAACTTCGTCGGCCTGGTCACCGTCATCACCGCCACGAAGCTGGTCTCCTCCCCCGGCACCGGCGCGCTGATGCTGCTCGGCCTCGTGGCGGCCTACGCGGTGCTCGGCGCGCTGATCCACCTGCGCCGGGTGCCGTCGCTGATCGCCACCCTCGGCGCCTCGTTCGTCTGGCTGGGACTGGGGATGTTCGTCCTGCCCACGCCGGGCGGCAGCACCCCCGAGTGGTTGGCGACCTTCGGCTCCTGGCAGCCGGGCGGCTTCCCCGCCCCGCTGCTGCCGATCCTTGTCGTCGCCGCGGTGGTCTGGCTGCTGTCCGCCCGCAGCTCCGTCGGGGTGCGGGTCCGCGCGCTGGGCAGCAACCCGGTCGCGCTGCAACGGGCCGGCCTGCGACCGCTGACCGCGCGGATCATCGCGTACGTCGTGGCCGGGGCGCTCGGCGTGCTCTCCGGGCTCGCCCTCGCGTCGCAGACCGGCGGCGGCGACGTCTCGTCCGCCACCAGCTACACCCTGATCACGGTCGCCGCGGTGATCCTCGGCGGCGGATCCTTCGCCGGCGGCACCGCCGTGCCGTGGGGCGTCGCCATCGGCGGCATCACCCTCGGCCTGGTCAGTGTCGTCCTCAGCCTGCTCGACGTGCCGTCGAACATGCAGTCGGCCGTACAGGGCGTGATCGTGCTGGCCGTGCTGGCCGGCCGCGCCGTGGTCGGAAAGGTGCTCCGATGACCCTCCGTACGCTCGCCCGCCCCTGGATCTGGGGCTTCGTCGCCGCCACGCTGGTCTGGGTCACCATCCTCGCCATCTCCAGTCAGGGCAGCGGGCAGACCGTCTCGCTCGCGCTGTCCCTGGCCCCGTACCTGGTCATCGTCGGCCTGGGTCAGATGCTGGTGATCACCGCGGGGCCGGGCAACATCGACGTGTCGGTGGCGCCGATCATCTCCCTCGCCGGCTTCGTCGCGGTCCAGGTGACCGCGTCGACCGGTTCGGTGCCGGTCGGCATCCTGGCCGGCATCGGGACCGGACTGGCCGTCGCGGTGATCAGCGTGGTGGCGATCCTGGGGCTGTCCGTCCCGCCGATCATCGCCACCCTGGCCGCCGGGCTGATCGCCTCGTCGCTGACGCTGTCGCTGGCCGACGGCTTCACCGCGGTGCCCGACGACGGGCTGCGCAAGCTGCTCAACCTGCGACCGGCCGGGGTACCCGTGCTCGCCGTCGCGGTGGCCGCGCTGACCGCGCTGGTCGTCGTCCTGCTCCGCCGCACGACGTACGGCCGCTCGCTGCTCGCGGTCGGGCAGAGCCGGCCGGCCGCGGAACGGGCCGGCATCCCCGTCACCCGGGTCATCGCCACGACCTACCTGGCCAGTGGCGCCCTCGCCGGGCTGGCGGGCGCGCTGCTCGCCGCCTACATCGCGCCGTCGCCCGACCTGGGCACGCGCTACCTGCTCGACTCGGTCGCCGTCGTCGTCATCGGCGGCACGCTCATCTCGGGCGGTCGGGCCGTGCCGGTCGGCATCTGGGGCAGCGCGCTCTTCTTCATCCTGCTCGACGGTCTCGTCAACCTCGTGGGCTGGAGCACGGCCGCGCAGAACCTGCTCAAGGGCGGCCTCGTGCTGTTCGTCCTCTTCCTCGCCGGTGGCGGAGCGCTCCGCAGCGCCGGCGGGACCACCCGAACCCGTCGACGGCTGCGACCCGCGGCCGCGACAACCGCTGGAACTAGCACAGGAGAAAACAGCAATGGCTGACACCGACGGTCTGCTCGACGCCCGCGATTTCGGCGGGGCCGCCGCCACCGCCGCCGGCTTCCACGTCAAGGGAGCCCACGCCCAGGACTGGGGCCTGCAGAACCGGCTGTCCCGGATCTTCCGACCCGACAACGGCCGTACGGTGATGCTGGCCTTCGACCACGGCTACTTCCTCGGGCCGATGGCCGGCCTGGAGCGGCTGGACACCAACATCGCCCCGCTCGTGCCGGACGCCGACGCGATCATGATGACCCGCGGCGCCCTGCGCACCAGCATCCCGTCGCACAGCAACGCCGGTATCGTGCTGCGGGCCAGCGGCGGGCCCAGCGTGCTGCGGGACCTCTCGGACGAGCACATCGCCCTGGACATCGAGGACGCGGTCCGGCTCAACGCCGCGGCGCTGGCGATCCAGGTGTTCATCGGCGGCGAGCACGAGTCCCGGTCGGTGGCGAACCTCGCCGCCCTGGTGGACGCCGGGCAGCGGCACGGCATCGCCGTGCTCGGCGTGACCGCCGTGGGCAAGGACATGGTCCGCGACGCGCGCTACTTCCGGCTCGCCACCCGGATCAGCGCGGAGATGGGCGCCCACATCGTCAAGACGTACTACGTCAACGAGGGCTTCGAGACCGTGACCGCGGCCTGCCCGGTGCCGATCATCGTCGCCGGCGGCAAGAAGCTGCCCGAGCTCGACGCGCTGACCATGGCGTACCGGGCGATGCAGGAGGGCGCGGCGGGCGTCGACATGGGCCGCAACATCTTCCAGAGCGAGTACCCGGCCGCGATGCTGGCCGCGGTCCGTTCCGTGGTGCACGACGACGCCAAGCCCGAGGACGCCTACGAGCTGTTCCGGGAGCGGTCGGCCTCTTCCGCGTCCTGATCATCGCCAGGGGTGCGGGTCTCCCACCCGGCCCGCACCCCTCATCTCCGGGAGCTCCTCATGCCACACCCACAGACCGGCGCCGATGACACCGTCGACCTCGTGATCATCGGCGCCGGCATCAACGGCCTCGCCATCGCGAGAGACGCCGCCAGCCGGGGCCTCAGCGTCGTCGTGGTCGACCGCGGTGACGTCGGCGCCGGCACCACCGCCACCTCCAGCCGGCTCATCCACGGCGGCCTGAAGTACCTCGAGCGCTACGACTTCGCGCTGGTGCACGAGTCGATCCGGGAACGGCACCTGCTGTTCCGCACCGCGCCGCACCTGGTCCACGACTACCCCATGCTGATCCCGTTCTACGCCGGTGACAGCCGGCCGGGGCCCCTGATCCGCCTCGGCCTGGCCGCTTTCGACGTCCTGGCTGCGGGCCGTGGGCGCGGACGCAGCCGGGGCATGTCCGCCCGGGCGATCGGCCGGCGCTGGCCCCACCTCTCGCGCAAGGGGCTGCGCGGCGGGGTGCTCTTCAACGACGCCCAGGTGCCGTGGGCCGAGCGGCTCTGCGTCGAGTTGCTGGTCGACGCCGAGCGGCTGGGCGCGCGGGTGCTGACCTACACGACGGTGACCGGTCTGCTCGTGACGGGCGGGCGGGTGGACGGGGTCCGGACCCGGGACAACCAGTCGGGGCGCGAGGGGGAGATCCGGGGACGCCTCACGATCAACGCCGCCGGGCCATGGATCGACCGGATCCTCGACGGCCAGGTGGCGAGCGGGCGTCTCAACGGCGGCACCAAGGGCAGCCACATCATCATCGACCCGTTCCCGGGCGCCCCGGACACCTGCATCTTCTTCGAGGCCGCCGCCGACCGGCGACCGATCTTCATCTTCCCCTGGGAGGGCCGCTACGTCCTCGGCAGCACCGACCTCACGTACGAGGGTGACCTGGACGAGGTCGTCGCCAGCGACGCCGAGATCGACTACCTGCTCACCGAGGCCAACCGGTTGTTCCCCCAGGCCGGCCTCACCCCGGACGACGTGCTCTACAGCGTCGCCGGAATCCGCCCGCTGCCCTACACGGCCGGCGTGTCGGACAACGCCAAGATCAGTCGTGGGCACACGGTGCTCAACCACGCGCCCGCGTACGAGGGGCTGCTCACGATCATCGGCGGCAAGCTGACCACCCACCGGGCCCTCGCCGAGGACGCCACCGACGAGGCGCTGAAGGTGCTCGGCCGGCCGCGGCAACGGTGCACCACCCGTACCCGACCGCTGCCCGGCGCCGACACGCCGGACTGGTACGCCTTCCGCGCGGACTTCGCGCGTTCGGCCACTCCGTTCACTCCGGCGCAGTCCGCCCGGCTGCTGGACATCTACGGCGTCCGGGCCCACCGTGTGCTCGAACTCGCCGTGGCCGACCCGACACTGGCCGAAGTCGTCGACGAGCGGACCGGGGCGGTCGCCGCCGAGGTGGTCATGGCCTTCCGCGAGGAACGGGCCGTGACCTTGGCCGACGTGCTGCTGCGCCGTACGCTGGTCGGCCTCGGCCCGGACATGGCGGTGTCGACGGCCGTGACCTGCGCGGACGTCGCCGTACGGCATCTCGGCTGGGACACCGGACGGGCCGACGCCGAGGTGGCCGCCTACCGGGCGGAGCTGCGGCGCTTCCGCCCGCGCGGGCTGAGCCTCGCCCCGGCGACCGGAACGAGCGACAGGAGGACGTCGTGACGACTCCGCACACCTGCTACCTCGGGGTCGACGTCGGCCTCACCGCCACCAAGGTGGCCGCCTTCGACGTCGTCGGCAACGAGCTGGCCGTCGTGCACGCCCGCACTCCGCGCACCAGCGTCACCGCCCACCGCCACGACGTCGACATGACCGCTCTCGCCGACACGGTGCTGTCGCTGCTGGCGGACGTCGGCGGCAAGCTGGCCGCCGAGGGGTACGCCCCGGCGGGCATCGGCGTGGCCGCACACGGCAACGGCATCTACCCGGTCGACGGGTCCCTGCGCCCGATCGGACCGGCCATCGCCTCGTCGGACAGCCGGGCGCAGCACATCGTCCAGGCGATCCCGCCGGAGGGGGCCCGCCGGCTGGCCCGGGAGACCGGCTCGATCCCGTGGGCCGCCCAGCCCGCCGTCCTGCTGCGCTGGCTGCGGGACGCCGAACCGGCGACCTACGCCGCCACCCGGTGGGTGCTGTCCTGCAAAGACTGGGTCACCGCGCAGCTCACCGGCGTGGCCAGCGCGGACTACAGCGACGCCAGCGCGTTCGGCATGGTCGGACTCGACACCCGCGAATACACGCCCACGGCGCTCGAACTGGTGGGCCTGCCCGCCGCCGACCTGGACCGGTTCCCACCGCTGCGCAGGTCCGACGAGGTGGTCGCCGGTCTGAGCGCGGCGACGGCGGCCCGCACGGGGCTGCCCGAGGGCCTGCCGGTCATCGCCGGGTGCATGGACTGCGTGGCCGCCACGCTGGGCGCTGGAGGTCGGGAGCTCGGGGACGGGACGATCATCGTCGGCACCTGGGCGATCAACGGGGTGGTGGTGCCCGCGCGCACCCCCGCCCCGGAGGTCACGCTCAGCGCGTTCATGCCCGATCCGGCCACGATGCTGGCCATGGAGGTGGCCCCCACGTCAGCCGCCAACCTCGACTGGCTCGCCTGCGCCGGGGCGCCCCACCAGCAGACCGGCGGCGTCGCCGCGGCGGAACTGCTGCAGGAGGCCGCCGCGGTGCCGCCCGGCGCCGACGGCCTGCTGTTCCTGCCCTTCGTCAACGGCTCGCCCGAGCATCCGTCGGCGTCCGGCACCTTCCTCGGCATCTCCAGCAACCACCGCCGGGGCCACCTCACCCGGGCGGTCATCGAAGGTGTCGCGCAGTACCACCGGGTGCAGCTCGACCGGGTGCTGGCCAGCGGCGCGGACGTCGGTGACCGGCCCTGGCGGCTGGCCGGTGGCGGCGCGCGGTCGACGGTGTGGGCGCAGATCTTCGCCGACGTGCTCGGCCGCCCGGTCCGGCGGCAGCTCACCAGCGAACTCGGTGCCCGGGGCGTCGCCTCCCTGCTGCCCGGCGCCCTCGGCCACGACGTGCCGCCGTGGACCGTCAACGACGAGGACGACCTTTGCGTGCACCCGGGGCCGGACCGCGCCGCCTACCGGGAACACGCCCAGGCGTTCGACCGCTGTCTCGCCGGGATGTCCGCCGTGTGGTCGGAGGTCGAGCGCTACCGCAGCGCTGGTGGGAACTCCTGACGTCGGGTGGCGGGTGACATCCTGGCGGCCCTGAGGATGGTCCCGCCGGGATGTGCGAAGGGTGAGCAGCCGCGGTGGATCGCCTCGGCCGATTCGTGGGCCGAGACCGCACCGCTGCTGCCGCCCGACCGCCCACCGGGCCCCGCCGTCCCTTACTGATCGGCCACGTCAGGCGGCGGCGGTGCGCGGGCCACAGTCACACCGCGGGCGGCCGGCCCGTCTCAGGGGCATGAGAAGCCTTGGACGTGGGGTGGCCGCGCTGCTCGGCGCGGCGTCGGTGATCATCGGGGGGTGGGCCCTGTTGCGGCCCTTCTCCTTCAGCTCGGCGGTGAACTTCCCACCGCACGAGCACTTCGTGCACGACGTGGGGGCGTTCCAGCTCGGCATCGGGGTGACCCTGCTGCTGGCGCTGATCTGGGCCGACGCCCTGGCCGTCGCACTGGCTGGATACCTGGTCGGCGGGGCGGCGCACACGGTCTCGCACCTGGTCGACGCGGACGCCGGCGGCAGCGCCGCGCAGACCTGGCTGGTCGGCCTGTCCGCCGTACTCGCCCTGGTCGCGCTGGTGGCCCGGCTGCGGCGGCTGGGCTGGGTGGTTGGGTACGTCGATCCCGCCCCGTCCGCCGCCTGGGCACCGCTGGTCCGCCAGAAGACGGTGGTGCTGACGACGTACAAGCGCGACGGAACGGCCGTGGCCGCAGCGGTGAGCATCGCGGTGGCGGGAGAGCGGGCGTACGTGCGCAGTTTCGAGAAGGCGTGGAAGACCAGGCGGATCCGCAACAACCCGCGGGTGGCCGTGGCCCCGTCGACCGGGCTGGGAAAGCCGACCGGGGCGGCGGTCGAGGCCGAGGCGCGGCGGTTGACCGGGGCCGAGCACCGGGCGGCCAGCCGGGCGCTGGTGCGCAAGCACCCGCTGCTGCAAGGGGTGGTGGTGCCGTTGACACATTGGCTCGGACGGACGAAGACCGGGCGTACGGTCCACTTCGCACTGACCCCGGTGGCGTCGGCCGGGCACGTCAGCCCCACCGCCGTGTCAGGTCGGGCGCCCACGCCCGCGACCGACGAACGCTGATATACGCGCGAGGTATATACGCGAGGTATACGCTCGGGGTATGGTGGGCGCCATGAGCGTTCCCATGACCCTCCTCGGCCTGCTCGAACGCGAGCCCAGCCACGGCTACGACCTGAAGCGCGACTACGACTCCTTCTTCAACCGCGGCAAGCCGCTGCCGTTCGGCCAGGTCTACGCGACCCTCGGCCGGCTCGTCCGCGACGGCAAGATCGTGGTCGGCGAGGTCGAGCCGGGCGTCGGCCCCGAACGCAAGCGCTACGTCATCACCGACCGGGGCGCGACCGAGTTCGAGTCGTGGCTGACCGAGCCGGTCGAGGCCGAGCCCAACCTGCAGACCGTGCTGTTCACCAAGGTCGTGCTGGCGCTCATGCTCGACCGCCCCGCCGAGGAATACCTCGACACGCAGCGCGCCACGCACCTGCGGCGGATGACGGAACTCACCGAGATCAAGCGCAACGGCAACCTGGTCGACACCATGCTGGCCGACCACGGCCTGTTCCACCTGGAAGCCGACCTGCACTGGATCGACACCACGGTCGCCCGGTTGGACGCCCTCAAGAAGGTGGTACGCGGATGAAGGCGATCGAGGCGCGCGACGTCCATTTGTCCTTCGGCGAGACGCCGGCGCTGCGAGGCGCCAGCGTCTCGGTGGCCCCGGGCGAGATCGTCGCCATCATGGGCCCGAGCGGTTCCGGCAAGTCCACCCTGCTGCACTGCCTGGCCGGGATCCTCGTGCCGGACGCCGGCGAGATCCACTTCGACGGCCGCCGGATCGACACCCTGGGCGAGCAGGAGCGCAGCATCCTGCGCCGGGACCAGTTCGGGTTCGTGTTCCAGTTCGGACAGCTCGTACCGGAGCTGACCGCGGAGGAGAACGTCGCGCTGCCGCTGCTGCTGAGCGGCGTCAAGCGGGCCGCGGCGCTCACGGAGGCGCGGCCCTGGTTCGAGCGGCTCGGCCTGGCCGGGCTGGAGCGGCGCCGCTCCGGTGAACTCTCCGGCGGCCAGGCGCAGCGGGTCGCGCTGGCCCGCGGCCTGGTCGCCCGGCCCGGGGCGCTGTTCGCCGACGAGCCGACCGGGGCGCTCGACTCGCTGACCGGCGAGCAGGTCATGAACCTCCTGGTCGCCTCCGCCCGGGAGCAGGGCACGACCGTCGTGCTCGTCACCCACGAGGCCCGCGTCGCCGCGTACGCCGACCGGCAGGTCATCGTGCGCGACGGCAAGGTGAACGCGCTGGTGCCCGCATGATCCGGTTCGCGGTACGGCTGTCCGTGGCCGGCGGGCGGGAAGCCGCTACCCGGCTCGTCATCATCGCCGCCGCGGTGGCGCTCGGCGTCGGCATGCTCCTGGCGACGGTCGCCGGCATGAACGCGGTCGGCGCGCAGAACCAGCGGAACGCCTGGCTCAACACCGCCGTCGCGCCGGCCTCCTCCGATCCGTCGGTCGACCCGCTGTGGTGGCTCATCCGGGAGGACTACCACCACGGCGAGTCCATCGGCCGGGTCGAGGTCGCGGCGGCCGGCCCGGACGCGCCCGTCCCGCCGGGCATTCCGAAGCTGCCCGCACCGGGCGAGTTCTACGTCTCGCCCGCCCTCGGCGAGCTGCTGCGGGCCACCCCGGCCGCGGAACTCGGTGACCGCTTCCCGGGCCACGAGGTCGGCACGATCGGCCGGGAGGCGTTGCCCTCTCCGGACTCGCTGCTGATCGTCATCGGCCGCCCGCCCGCCGACCTGGAGCACCTGGGTGCCCGCCAGGTCACCCAGATCATGACCACCTCTCCGGACGGCTGCGCCAACGGCTGCTATGTCGGCATCAACAGCGACGGCATGGCGCTCGTGCTGTCCGTGGTCGCGGCCGCACTGCTCTTCCCGGTGCTCATCTTCATCGGCACCGCAACCCGGCTGGCCGCCACCCGCCGGGAGCAGCGCTTCGCCGCGATGCGGCTGGTCGGCGCCACGCCACGGCAGATCTCGCTGATCTCGGCGGTCGAGTCGACACTCGCCGCCGTCGCCGGGACCGCCGCCGGGTTCAGCCTGTTCTTCGCGTTCCGGCCTAGCCTCGCGGCGATCCCGTTCACCGGCGAGCCGTTCTTCGCCGCCGACCTCTCTCTCACGATCGTCGACGTCCTGCTGGTCGCGCTCGGCATCCCGGTCGGCGCCGTCATGGCCTCCTGGCTGGCCCTGCGACGGGTGCAGATCTCGCCGCTGGGCGTGAGCCGGCGGGTGACGCCGAAGCCGCCGCGCGCCTGGCGGCTCATCCCGCTGGTCGCCGGGCTCGCCGAACTGACGTACTTCATCGGCCGGCGTCCCGCCACGACCAACGGCCAGCTCACCGCGTACCTCTCGGGGTTTCTGCTGATCCTGGTCGGGCTGGTGCTGGCCGGGCCGTGGTTGACCATGATCGCCGCACGGCTGCTGGCCGGGCGGGCGAGCCGACCCGCCACGCTCATCGCCGCGCGCCGCCTGTCGGACAACCCGCAGGCGGGGTTCCGGTCCGTGAGTGGGCTGATCGTGGCGCTGTTCGTGACCAGCGTGGCGACCGGCACGATCACCACGTACATCGCCAACCGCGGCGAGCCGCGCACCGACTCGGTGGCCGCCACGTCACTGTCGAAGATCTTCTGGCCCGAGGACGGCCCCGCGCCGGCCCCGGACGAGATCCCGGCCGGGCTCGCGGCGATCCCCGGGGTGCGCAGCGTGACCGTGGTGCACCGCAACCCCGACCCGGACGGGTGGCACGGCATCATCACCTGTGCCGAGCTGGACCGCCTGGCGGCGTACGGCACCTGCCCCGCGGGCGCGAGGGTCGCGGCCGTAAGCGCCGACCTCATCGGCTTGCGCGCGTTCGACCTGACCAACGACACGTACGTCTGGGAGGCCGTCGACATCGATCCCGCGCAGGTCGACCGGCAGCCGATCGTGTCGGTGGTCGTCGACACGACCAGCCGCTCCGCGTTCGAGCGGGCCCGGACGATGCTGATCGACGCGTTCCCGAAGGATCGCTTCCCGACCAGCACCGCCGAATGGGAGTCGAGTTCCGCGCGGCTGCTGAGGCAGTTCCAGCAGCTGGCCAACGTGGTGATGCTGGCCAGCCTGCCGATCGCGGGTTGCAGCCTGGCGGTGAGCGTGGCCGGCGGGCTGAGCGACCGGCGGCGGCCGTTCAGCATGCTGCGGCTCACCGGGGTGCAACTGCGCACCCTGCGCCGGGTGGTCGCGCTGGAGACCGTCGCGCCGCTGCTGATCGTCGCGGCGGTGGCGATCGGGACCGGGTTCCTGGCCGCGCATCTGTTCCTGCAGGCGCAGCTGGGCTACCCGCTGCTGGCGCCGAAGCCGTCGTTCTACCTCATGGTGGTCGGTGGGTTGGCGGTGTCGCTGGGCATCGTCGCCTCGACGCTGCCGCTGCTGCGGCGGATCACCGGCCCGGAGACCGCCCGCAACGAGTGAGCCGTCCTCCGGCAGCGCGGTTGCATCTCAGGCCGACGGCCCTCGGTTCATGAGGTGCGACCGCGCTGCGGGAACGTGGCTCGGCTATCGACACATCGAGTAGCCCCAACTGACACCTCTCCGCTGGCCGTCGATGTGGTGTCGGGTCAGCCGAGTGGGACCTGGACGGCGACGTCGTGCTTGGGGTACTGCGCCTCGACCTGGTCGGCGCCGTACTTCTGGCAGAACATCTCGACGACGTGGTTGACCCGGTCGGCGTCGGTGATGGGGGTGGCGCTCGAGCTCAGGGCCGTGCCGTTCGCGGCCAGTTGGATGAATGGGGTCCGCCGGACGTTCCTGTACCAGTCGCTGTCCGAGCCGGTGATCGGCACCAGGAAGACGCTGTCGTCCTCCTGCACGAACCACACCGGATGCGAGATCTGCCGCCCGGTCTTCCGGCCGGTCACGGTGATCTCGACCTCCTGGACGCCCTGCAGAGCGTCCCTGATCACGTTGCCCACGATGCCCTCCGCCAGCCTCCCGACGTGCTCCCGCTCGCCAGCCTATGAACCGGCGCGCATGCTCGTCCCGGATTCCGGCATCCAGCGGCAGACGGGGGGCCGCGGTCAGCCGCCCAGGGCGAGGTCCGCCACCTCGGCGGCGCACCCCCAGGACAGGGTGACCCCCGCCCCGCCGTGCCCGTACGCGTGCACGAGCCGGCTGCCGCGCGGGCCCGCCGGCTCCGGGTCCACCTCGACCCGCGGGCCGCCGTGCCGGGCCGGCCGCAGCCCGATCCGCTCGCCGAGCACCGGCGCCTCGGCCAACTCCGGCACCAGCGCGACGCAGCGGCGCCGGATCGCCGCCGCCGTGTCCGGGTCGGGCGCGGTGTGCCCCACCCCCGGCTGGTACGTGCCGCCGAGCACCACGTCGTGCCGGCGCGGGTGCACGTACGTGATCCCGGCCGGGTCGTCCTCGTCGCGCACCGAGACGGTCAGGCCCGGGTTCGCCACCAGCACCAGATGCCCGCGCACCGGGTGCACGGCCGGGTCGGCGGCGAGCTGGCCGGCGGCCAGACCCGTCGCGTTGACGACCGTCGGCGCGGTGTCGAACGCCTCGGCGAGCCGCCGCACCCGGCGACGCAGCACCCGCCCGCCGCCGGCCTCCAGCCGCTGCCGCAGCCAGGCCAGGTATGGCGTCATCTCCACCGTCGGCGCGGTGAACCGCAGCAGCGCCGTGTACGGCGGCCGCGCCGGCTCCGCCACCAGGTCCCCGCACGCCTCCGCCCACCAGGGCGGACCGGCGTACGGGTGGCGCAGCAGCATCCGGGTCGGCCGCTCGACGACCCCCGGCACACCGTCCGCGGCCTGGCGGCCCAGCTCCGTGTGGGTCTCCCGCGCCCAGCGCAGCACCCGCGGGTCCTGATCGGTGTGGCTTGGGTACCAGACGGCGGCGGCCACCGTGGACACCGTGTCCGCCGGGTCGTCGGCGGCCAGCACGGTCACCCGTGCCCCCCGCTGCTGGAGGGTGACTGCCGCCGTCATCCCGACGACCCCACCCCCGACCACCACCACGTCCGTCGCTGCTGTCATCGTCCGCTCCCTCGCTCGTGCCGTTGGCCTCGGATCGTCGCCGTCCCGGCGGGCGGCCGTCCAAGACGGATCGGACAGCCGGCGATAAGCGGGGCTTATGATCGATCCATGTCCGACGCGCCGACCCTGGACGCCTGGTTGGACGTGCGGCGGCTGCGCTACTTCGCCGTGCTCGCCGAAGAACTGCACTTCACCCGGGCTGCCGCCCGGCTGCGCGTCGCCCAGCCCGCGCTTAGCCAGCAGATCCGGGCCCTGGAACGCCAGCTCGGCGTGCCGCTCGTGCACCGCACCAGCCGGGGCTGCACGCTGACGGAGGTGGGGACGCGGGTCGCCGACGAGGCCGCCCGGCTGCTCGCCGAGGTAGACGCGGGGACCGCCCGCATCCGGGACCTGGTACGCGGGCGGGGCGGCCGGCTCCGGCTTGCGTACACGCGGTCGGCGCGGGGCGGCCGGGTCGACGCGCTGGTCGCCCGGTTCCGGGCCGCCCACCCGGACATCGAGGTGGTCTCGGAGACGGCCTGGACGGCGCCGAACGTGGCCGGCCTGCTCGCCGGCCGGCTCGACGTGGCGTTCGTCCGCCCGCCTGTCGACGAACCGGCGTTGGCCTGCCGGACTGTCGACACCGAGGAGCTGCTGCTGGCCCTGCCCGCAGGTCACCCCCTCGCCGCCAGCCGCCGCCGGGTCAGTCGGGCCGAGGTGGTCGACCTGCCAGCCGTGATGTGGCCGCGCGAGAACGGCCCCGGCATGTTCGACCGTACGATTGCCCAGGTCTGGCCGCACGGCGGGTTCCGGCTCATCCGGCAGGAGCCGGACGACGAGCAGCTGCTGCGGGCGGTGGCGCAGGGAGACGTGGTCGCGGCCGTCCCGGCCGGCCGCGCCCGCGCGCTGCGGCTGCGCGAGGTACGGCTGCGCCGGTTCACCGCCCCGACACCCACCGTGGACGTCGCCCTGGCCTGGCCGCGCGATAGCACGAACCCCGCCCTCCGCCGGTTCCTCGCCCTGCTCGACTGAGGCCGGGCGAGAAGCTGGTAGGCGAAGATGTAGGACGTTTTCGCCTCCTGCACAAGCGCCTTCATGAGCCGGAACAGGGAGTGTTGCAGGGCCGGCCTCCGCACGAGTGACGTCGCACGAGCAGGTGGTGAATCTGTGCCGCCATATCAACCTGGGCTGAGTCGACGAGCACCCCGGCCAGAACCTGTCGCCATCGGAAAGGGCTTACGCTGTGGCACGCGGCCACCGCCAGATCTGATGTTGTTTCCACGACGCACAGACGATCACGCGGTGGCGGCCTCGCGTCCACGGTGCTGACGCCGCATCGGTGGCGGTATTGGGAGGGCGAGCAGCACGACTACACCGGCCAGGCAGTAGGCTGCACCTTGCGTGACCAGGACCGGCAGGATGCCGATGCGTTCACCGAGGCTGCCCGCCGCGATCGTGCCGAGCAGCATCGCCGCGCCGTTCACGGCGGCCATCGCTCCGAAAACCCGCCCGCGGTGGTTGTCGGTTGTCGCGTTCTGAAAGACGGTCATGCCGCCAGCGGTCAGGAACGCGGCCGGCAGCCCCACGAGCGCGATGAGTACCGGCGCAGGCCAGAGCGTATGCGTAGCCAGCGGATACAGGAACAGCACCAAGTCCAGTGCGCCGAATGCGAGCGTTCCCCAGCCGAACATCGCCCGGGGCGCGAAGTGATGCCCGATCAGCGTTGCGGCAAGGCCTCCCACGATGCCGCCGACCGCCTGGGCTGCCATGATCACACCGAAAGCGCGGGCGTCGCCGCCCAGCACGTCGCGTACGAACGGCGCAATTAGCGTGCCCATGATCGCCTCGCCGATACCGGTGATGACGGTGAACGCCAGGAAGACCTGCAGGACCCGGCTGGAGAGCCCGATACGCATGCCTTCAGCCCATTCCTTCAGGACATGCGGACGTATCGCCGAGCCGGATCGAGGCCGGGTACGGATCCGCCACAGCAGCCCGGCCGCGAGCGCGAAGGTCATCATGTCCGCGAGGCCCAGCAGGGCAACGCCGCCGATTGCCGCGATCACCCCGCCCAGCGCGGCGCCGCCCAGGCGAGCGACGTCGCGGGCCTGGCCGTTGAGCGAGTTGACCGTGACGAGGTGGTGGTCCGCCACCAGGGACGGCACGAGCGCGGCCTCGGCGGAGGTGAAGAACGGCGCGAGGCAGCTTTGCACCGCGATCACCAGGTAGACCAGCCAGACCTGACCTGCGTGCTGCACGGCGAGCAGTGGGAGCAAGGCCACGACCATCAGCAGGTTGGTGACGACCATGGTGCGCCGGCGGTCCCATCGGTCGGCGTAGACGCCCGCGACCGATCCGAGCGCGATCTGCGGAAGCAGCGAGGCCAGGACCGAGCCCGCGGACGCGAGCGTGGAGCCGGTCATGACATAGACCTGGTAGGCGAGCCCGGTCCGCAGAATCCAGTCACCCGTCAGTGAGATCAGGTTCGCGGCCAGCAACAAACGCAAGTCTCCGTTGCTGGCGAGGATCCGCCAGAGCCGTCGCACGTCATCCCGGAACCTGTCAAGTCAAGTGAGACGTTTTCGTGGTCAGGTGTTCTGTAGATCTGCGGGTTGAGCTGTGGGTTTGTTGATCCAGACGGTGTTGGG
>NZ_JBFAAF010000091.1:0-23557 GCF_040639595.1 Micromonospora sp. NPDC023814 | reverse complement strand
CGCCCCGCCCCCCGGGCCGCCCCCCGCCGCGCGCAAGGGCCGGGGGGCCCCCCCACCGGCGGCGGCCCCCCCCCGACGAGGCGTACGGCGAGGGTCAGAAGCCCGGGCCGTGCTGGTGGCCGTGACCGTGGCCGTGGCCGTGCCCACCGGCGGCGGCCGGCTCGGCCTTCTCCGGCTTCTCCACCACGAGGCTCTCCGTGGTGAGCAGCAGGCCGGCGATCGACGCGGCGTTGCTGACCGCGTTGCGGGTCACCTTCACCGGGTCGAGGATGCCGGACTTCGCCAGGTCGACGTACTCGCCGCTGGCGGCGTCGAGGCCGTGGCCCCACTCCTTGCCGACGACCTTCTGCACCACGACGTAGCCGTCGTGGCCGGCGTTCTGGGCGATCCAGCGCAGCGGCTCGACCAGCGCCTTGCGCACGATCGAGACGCCGACCTTCTCGTCACCGGTGAAGCCGAGGTCGTCGTCCAGCGCCGGCAGGATCTGCGCCAGGGCGGCGCCGCCGCCCGGGACGGTGCCCTCCTCGACCGCGGCCTTGGTCGCGGCGATCGCGTCCTCGATGCGGTGCTTGCGCTCCTTCATCTCGACCTCGGTCGCGGCGCCGACCTTGATGACCGCGATGCCGCCGGACAGCTTGGCCAGCCGCTCGGCGAGCTTCTCCCGGTCCCAGTCGGAGTCGGAGGCCTCGATCTCCTTGCGGATCTGGGCCACCCGGTCCGCGACCTCGTTCGCCTGGCCGCCGCCGTCGACGATCGTGGTGTTCTCCTTGTCGACCACCACGCGACGGGCGCTGCCGAGCACCTCCAGGCCCACCTGGTCGAGCTTGTAGCCCAACTCCGGGGCGACCAGTTCGGCGCCGGTGAGGATCGCCATGTCCTGGAGCATCGCCTTGCGGCGGTCGCCGAAGCCGGGGGCCTTGACCGCGCAGACCTTGAGGGTCTTGCGGATCGAGTTGACCACCAGGGTGGACAGCGCCTGGCCCTCGACGTCCTCGGCGATGATCAGCAGCGGCTTGCTGTTCTGGAGGACCTTCTCCAGCAGCGGCAGCAGCTCCTCGATCGCCGAGATCTTCTGGGTGGTGATCAGGATGTACGGGTCCTCCAGGACCGACTCCTGCCCCTCCACGTCGGTGACGAAGTTCGGCGAGATGAAGCCCTTGTCGAACTGGAGGCCCTCGGTGACGTCCAGCTCGGTGGTGAGCGCGGAGCCCTCCTCGACGGTGATGACGCCGTCGCGGCCGACCCTCTCCATCGCCTCGGCGATCAGCTCGCCGATGGTGGCGTCCTGCGCGGAGATGGTCGCGACGTGCGCGATCGACTTCTTGTCGGCGACCTCGACCGCGCGGCCGAGCAGCGCCTCGGAGACCTTGGCGGCCGCCGCGTCGATGCCCCGCTTGAGGCCGGTCGGGTTGGCGCCGGCGGCCACGTTGCGCAGGCCCTCGCGGACCATCGCCTGGGCCAGCACGGTGGCGGTGGTGGTCCCGTCGCCGGCGACGTCGTTGGTCTTGGTCGCCACCTCCTTGACCAGCTGCGCGCCGAGGTTCTCGTAGGGGTTGGTGAGCTCGATCTCCTTGGCGATGGTCACGCCGTCGTTGGTGATCGTGGGCGCACCGAATTTCTTGTCCAGGACGACGTTGCGCCCGCGCGGGCCGAGGGTCACCTTGACCGCGTCCGCGAGGGCGTTGACACCGTGCTCGAGCAGGTGCCGGGCGTCGTCCGAGAAGCTCAGGATCTTCGCCATGAATGTCCCTTCGAAGCGACGTTGCCCCGGCCCGGCGAGCCGGACCGGGGCAACGACACTGATCGGTTGCTTACTTCTCGATGACCGCGAGGACGTCGCGGGCGGAGAGCACCAGGTACTCCTCGCCGGCGTACTTGACCTCGGTGCCGCCGTACTTCGAGTAGAGGACGGTGTCGCCGACCTTGACGTCGACCGGCACGCGGTTACCCTTGTCGTCGATCCGGCCCGGGCCGACAGCGAGGACGGTGCCCTCCTGCGGCTTCTCCTTGGCGGTGTCGGGGATCACGATGCCCGACGCCGTGGTGGTCTCAGCCTCGTTCGCCTGGACCACGATCCGGTCCTCGAGCGGCTTGATCGCAACCTTGGTCGCGGTAGTCACGGGCATACCCTCCTGGGGTACTGGTTTCGTTACCGGTCGACATGCCGACCGGCGTCAATCTGCCACATGCCACCGGGCGGGGCCGTCGTCGCGGGTGCCGGTCCGCCTGGCGTTCAGCGCCCGGGCCTGACAGCCCGGAAGCTGGCACCCTCGGGGTGAGAGTGCTAATCGCAGGTTATTCCTCGGCTAGCACTCCGTCAAGGAGAGTGCCAACCCGCCGGCCGGCGCGTCGGGCCGGCCGGCCAGAATGACCGCGTGGACCTCGACCAGCTCGCCGCCCTGCGTACGCCCGAGGGGTCGGTCGCGCTCGACGCGGCCGCGCGGGTGGCCGGCGGCGACCCGCTGGCCGCGGCGGCGGCGCTCCGCTCGGCCGGGATGCCGCCCGCGCTGGCGGCGGCCGCACTCACCCAGGCCGAGCTGCGCCGCCGGGCGGTCGGCAAGTTCGGGCCGGCGGCGGCGGGGATGTTCCTGACCCGGGCCGGGCTGGAGCAGGCCACCCGCGGCGCCGTCGCGGCGCGGCGCGCGCGCCGGCTGCGCGCCGCCGGCGTGCGCACCCTGGCCGACCTCGGGTGCGGCCTCGGCGCGGACGCGCTCGCCGCCGCCCGGGCCGGCATCCGGGTGTACGGGGTGGAGGCCGACCCGGTGACCGCCGCGATGGCCGCCGCCAACGCGGAGGCGGCCGGGCTGGCCGAACTGTTCACGGTGGAGTGCGGCGACGCCACGGCGTTCGACGTCGGCCGGGTCGACGGGGTGTTCTGCGACCCGGCGCGGCGGAAGGCGGGCACCGGGCGGCGGGTCTTCGACCCGAACGCCTACTCCCCGCCCTGGGACTTCGTCGTCGGCCTGGCCGCGCGGGTGCCGTACACGGTGGTGAAGGTGGCGCCCGGGATCGACCACGCGCTGATTCCCGCGGGCGCCGAGGCGGAGTGGGTGAGCGCGGACGGCGACCTGGTCGAGGCGGCGCTGTGGTGCGGCCGGCTCGCCGAGGTCCCCCGCCGGGCCACCCTGCTGCGCGGTAAGGAAGGGCCCCCTGTTAACGCCTCCGGTAGAGGAAGGGTCCCCTGCTATCAGGTGACCGGCTCCGGCGACGCCGAGGCGCCGGTCGGGCCGGTCCGCCGCTTCCTGTACGACCCGGACCCGGCGGTGGTCCGCGCGCACCTGGTCGCGGAGCTGGCCGGTGCCCTCGACGCGACGCTGGCCGACCCGAGCATCGCCTACCTCTATGCGGACGCCCCGGCGGCGACCCCGTTCGCCCGCTGCCTGGAGGTCACCGACGTGCTGCCGTTCTCGCTGAAGCGGCTGCGGGCGCTGCTGCGGGAGCGTCGGGTCGGCCGGGTGGAGATCCTCAAGCGCGGCTCCGCGCTGGAGCCGGAGAAGCTGCGGCGGGACCTGCGGCTGGCCGGCGACGAGGCGGCCAGCCTGGTGCTGACCCGGGTGGCCGGTGCGCCGACGGTGCTGGTCTGCCGCCCGGCCGGGTAGCCGGCCTTATCGGCTCGCGGGTCACCCGGACCCGGGTTAGCTTGACGGTCATGGCGGGACAGGGCACTCCGGCGACCGCGCTGCTGACGAAGCGGAAGATCGCCCACAGCACGCATCCGTACGACGTCTCCCCCGACGCGCCGAACTACGGCGCGCTGGTCGCGACGGCGCTGGGGGTGCCGCCGGAGCGGGTGTTCAAGTCGCTGGTCGCCGAGGTCGACGGCGCGCTGACCGTGGCGGTCGTGCCGGTCACCGGCGAGCTGGACCTCAAGGCGCTCGCCGCGGCGGTCGGCGGCAAGCGGGCCGCCATGGCCGACCGGGCGGTGGCCGAACGGGCCACCGGCTACGTGCGCGGCGGGATCAGCCCGCTCGGCCAGCGCCGGCGGCTGCCCACGGTGCTCGACTCGTCGGCGCTCGACCATCCCACCGTCTACGTCTCGGCGGGCCGGCGCGGCCTCCAGCTCCAGCTCGCCCCGCAGGATCTGGTCGCCCTCACCGGGGCGGCCACGGCCCCGCTGTCCGCCCGCTGAGCTGCGCCGCTCCCGGAGCCGGCGGGAGAGCGCTCCCGTGCGGGGCGACGGCCGGGTGACAGGGACGTTGCTGAATTGTTACTGCCGACAACAAACTCGCCACCTCGGCACTCTTGTGCCCACAGTGTGACGCGGAATACGTTGCCGGACACAACAAACGACCATCGTCACTCCCCCCACCCCGAAAGGACCCTGCACATGCGCAAGGGCTTCCTCACCCTCGCCGCCGTGGGCCTGCTCGCCACCGGCGGCATGACCGCCTGCGGCGACGACTCCGGCAGCGGTGACCAGGCCGGCGGCAGCGACAAGGCCCCGAAGATCGGCGTGATCCTGCCGGACAGCAAGTCCTCCGCCCGCTGGGAGGGCGCGGACCGCAAGTTCCTGGAGGAGGCGTTCAAGGCGGCCGGTGTCCAGTACGACATCCAGAACGCCCAGGGCGACAAGAACGCGTTCCAGACCATCGCCGACCAGATGATCACCAACGGCGTGACCGCCCTGATGATCGTCAACCTGGACTCCGGCACCGGCAAGGCCGTGCTCGACAAGGCCAAGTCCCAGGGCGTGGCGACGATCGACTACGACCGGCTCACCCTGGGCGGCTCGGCCACCTACTACGTCAGCTTCGACAACGAGGCCGTCGGCAAGCTCCAGGGCGAGGGCCTCAGCAAGTGCCTCACCGAAAAGGGCGCCAAGAACCCGGTCGTGGCCTACCTCAACGGCGCCCCGACCGACAACAACGCGACCCTGTTCAAGAACGGGTACGACTCGGTGCTCAAGCCGAAGTTCGACTCGAAGGAATACACCAAGGGCCCGGACCAGAACGTCCCGGAGTGGGACAACGCCCAGGCCGCCACCATCTTCGAGCAGATGCTCACCCAGACCCGCGGCAAGATCGACGGCGTGCTCGCGGCCAACGACGGCCTCGGCAACGCGGCCATCTCGGTGCTGAAGAAGAACAAGCTCAACGGCAAGGTCCCGGTGACCGGCCAGGACGCCACCCCGCAGGGCCTGCAACACATCCTCGCCGGCGACCAGTGCATGACCGTGTACAAGGCGGTCAAGCAGGAGGCCGACGCCGCCGCGGAGCTGGCCATCGCGGTGGCCAAGGGTGTGAAGAAGGACACCGGCAAGACGGTCAAGGACCCGGAGGGTGGCCGGGACGTCCCGGCCGTGCTGCTGACCCCGAAGGCGATCTACAAGGAGAACGTCAAGGACGTCATCGCCGACGGCTACGTCACCAAGGACGAGGTCTGTGCCGGGACGTACGCCAAGCTCTGCGCCGACGCCGGCATCAGCTGACCCGTACCCGATCCACGCGTACGCCGCCCGGCACGGCCCCCCTGTGCCGGGCGGCGGCTCGCGCCGACGGGACCCGAGACCTCCCCTCCGTCTGAAGGAGACCCCCGTGTCCGCAACCCCCCTGCTGGAACTACGCGGGATCGACAAGAGCTTCGGTCCCGTCCAGGTCCTGCGCGACGTCGCCTTCGCCGCCCACCCGGGCGAGGTGACCGCGCTGGTCGGCGACAACGGCGCCGGCAAGTCGACCCTGGTCAAGTGCATCAGCGGCATCCATCCCACCGACGCCGGCCAGTTCCTCTTCGACGGCCGGCCGGTGACCATCAACAGCCCCCGCGACGCCGCCGCGCTCGGCATCGAGGTCGTCTACCAGGACCTCGCGCTCTGCGACAACCTCGACATCGTGCAGAACATGTTCCTCGGCCGGGAGAAGCGCAGCGGCATCGTGCTCGACGAGCCGACCATGGAGCAGATGGCCGCCGACACCCTCGCCGGGTTGAGCGTGCGGACCGTGAAGTCGCTGCGCCAGCACGTCTCCAGCCTCTCCGGCGGCCAGCGCCAGACCGTCGCGATCGCCAAGGCCGTGCTCTGGAACAGCAGGCTCGTCATCCTCGACGAGCCGACCGCCGCGCTCGGCGTCGCGCAGACCGCCCAGGTGCTCGAACTGGTCCGCCGGCTCGCCGACAACGGCCTGGCCGTGGTGCTCATCTCGCACAACATGAACGACGTCTTCGCCGTCTCCGACCGGATCGCCGCGCTCTACCTCGGCCAGATGGTCGCCCAGGTGAAGACCACCGACATCACCCACGCGCAGGTGGTCGAGCTGATCACCGCCGGCCGCACCGGCGGGCTCGGGCTCGCCGACCTGGCCAACGGCGGCAACGGCCACGGCGCGGGGCCGGCCGACAGCAACGCAGGAGGCGTCCGATGACCACGACCGTCGTGCGGAAGGGTGGCCCGGCGCCCGTCACCCGACCGCCCACCCTCGGCAGCCACGTCCGCAGCTACGTGAGCCGGGTCCGCGGCGGCGACATCGGCGCGCTGCCCGCCGTGCTCGGCCTGGTCGTGCTCTGCACGGTCTTCTCGATCATGCGGCCGTCGTTCCTCACCGCCGGCAACTTCGCCAACCTGTTCACCCAGGGCGCCGCGGTCACGCTGATCGCGATGGGCCTGGTCTTCGTCCTGCTGCTCGGCGAGATCGACCTCTCCGCCGGCTTCGCCAGCGGGGTCTGCGCCGCCATCCTCGCCAACGTCGTCACCGTGCTCGGCCACCCGTGGTACGTGGCCGTGCTCGCCGCGATCGTCACCGGCGTGGTGATCGGCACCGTCCTCGGCTTCCTCGTCGCGAAGATCGGCATCCCGTCCTTCGTGGTGACCCTCGCCGGGTTCCTCGCCTTCCAGGGCATCGTGCTGATGCTGATGGAGGAGGGCACCAACATCTCCGTCCGCGACGAGGTGCTGGTGGCCATCGCCAACCGCAACCTCTCCCCCGTCCTCGGCTGGCTGCTGGCCGCCGTGGCGGTCGCCGGCTACGCGGCCGTGCAGCTGCTCCGGCACCGTACTCGGGCCTCCCGGGGGCTGGTCACCGACCCGATCGCGGTGGTGTTCGCCCGGATCGGCGGGTTGGCGCTCGTCCTCGGGGCGGCGGTCTTCATCCTCAACCTGGAGCGCAGCCGCAACGTCGTGATCAGCTCGCTCAAGGGCGTGCCGATCGTGGTGCCGATCATCGCGGTGCTGCTGGTCTTCTGGACGTTCGTGCTCCAGCGCACCAGCTACGGCCGGCACGTCTACGCCGTGGGCGGCAACAAGGAGGCGGCGCGCCGGGCGGGCATCGACGTGGACCGGATCCGCATCTCGGTCTTCGTGATCTGCTCCTCGATGGCGGCCGTCGGTGGCATCGTCGCCGCCAGCCGGGCCAACTCGGTGGACCCGAACACGGGTGGCAGTAACGTACTGCTCTACGCGGTCGGCGCGGCGGTCATCGGAGGCACCAGCCTCTTCGGCGGCAAGGGTCGGGTGCTCGACGCCGTCCTCGGTGGCGCGGTCGTCGCGGTCATCGACAACGGGATGGGCCTGATGGGATACAGCTCGGGGGTGAAGTACGTGGTCACCGGCGTGGTGCTGCTGCTCGCCGCAAGCGTGGACGCGTTCTCCCGCCGGCGCTCCGCCGCCACCGGCAACCGCTGACCGCGCGGCACCGGAAGTGACGACAGCAATGCGCGCAGGCCCCAGCCAGGACGAGATCCGCCGGCAGAACCTGGGCGCGTTGCTGCGGTACGTACACGTCCACGGGGCGACCACCCGTGCGGAACTGACCAGCGCGCTGGGGCTCAACCGCAGCACCATCGGCGCGCTGACCGCCGACCTGGCCGGCGCCGGGCTGGTCAGCGAGGGAACGCCGAAGGAGACCGGCCGGGCCGGGCGACCGTCGCTGGTCGTCCGGCCCGAGTCGGAGCGGGTGCACGCGTACGCGTACAGCATCGAGGTGGACCGGCTGCGGGCCGCGCGGGTCGGCCTCGGCGGGGCGGTGCTCGACCGCCGGGAGCAGGAACGCCCCCGCGGTCTGACCGCCGCGGAGGCCGCCCCGCTGCTGGCCGGGGCGGTCAAGGAGATGCAGCAGACCGTGCCGGCCGACGCGGTCTGCGTCGGCGCGGGCGTCGCGGTCTGCGGCATGGTCCGCCGCGACGACGGCCTGGTCCGGCTGGGACCGACCACCGGCTGGGTGGACGAGCCGATCGGCGCGGCGCTCGCCGCCGAACTGGGCTGCGAGGTCCCGGTCACGGTCGGCAACGTGGCCGACGTGGCGGCGTTCGCCGAGCACGCGCGCGGCACGGCGGCCGGCTGCGACAACGTCATCTACCTGTACGGGGACGTGGGCGTGGGCGCCGGCATCATCGCCGGCGGCCGCCGACTCACGGGGCACGGCGGCTACGGCGGCGAGGTCGGGCACATGGTGGTCGTCCCCGACGGCGCGCCCTGCGAATGCGGCTCCCGGGGCTGCTGGGAGACCCAGATCGGCGAGCACGCGCTGCTGCGCGCCGCCGGCCGCACCGACGCGCGGGGCCGGGACGCGCTGCTGGCCGTCTTCGACGCCGCCGACCGCGGCGACGCCCGGGCGCAGACCGCGGTCCGCCAGGCCGGCGACTGGCTCGGCTTTGGGGTGGCCAACCTGGTGAACATCTTCAACCCGGAGATGGTCATCTTCGGCGGCACCATGCGGGACCTCTACCTCGCCGCCGCCGCCCAGGTGCGCAGCCGGCTCAACTCGATCGCCCTGCCGGCCTGCCTGGAGCACGTCCGGCTGCGCACCCCGAAGCTGGGCGACGACGCGGCGCTGATCGGCGCCGCCGAGCTGGCCTTCGAACGGCTGCTCGCCGACCCGCTCGACGTCGGCTGACCCGTCGGCCGGCCATCGGGGCGTGCTCCGCCGCGCCTGACCCGCCCGTCGGGCCGCACGGTCGGCGCCGGGCCGCACCGGGCAGGCGGGTGCCGCGGCGGGCCGGGGCGACGTCGCGGGTTACTCGTTCGGCTCCGGTCCCAGCAGCCGGATCTCCTCGATGTCGAGGACGGCCTGCACGTCCCGGAGCACGATGTCGTCGATCTGGTTCGTGTCCCGCAACCTGGTGATCTCGCGGCGCTTGTGTTCCAGGACGGCGAGCCGCAGCCTCCGGTCGAGGTCCCGGGCCTGCTCCGCCGACCGGCCCCGGTCGGCGGAGCGGACGTCGTCGAGGTGCTGTTCGTAGTCGGCCCTGATCCGGTCGACCGCGTCCGGCCCGGCGCCGAGCCGGTCGGCGACCTCGGGCAGCGCCGCCAGGGCGGCCTCGGTGGCCCGCGTCCGGGCCAGGCGCCGTTCGTCGACGCGCCGGGTGTCGCCGACCAGGCCCGCCCACCCGACGACGGCCGGCAGCGTGGTGCCCTGGATCAGCATCGTCATCAGGATGGCGACGGCGGTCGTGAAGATGATCAGGTCACGCTCGTGGACGGGCGTGCCGGCGGGGGTCGTCACCGGCACCGCGAGGGCCGCCGCGAGGGACACCGCGCCCCGGAACCCCGCCCACCCGGCCGCCGTACGCACCCGCCAGTCGACCTGCTCGCCCTCCAGCGACGGGCGGCGGTTGGCGGCCCGGAAGCCGAACGCCGCCAGGTGGATCCAGAGCATCCGCGTCGCCACGACGACGCAGGTCACCACGACCGCGATGGCCAGCGCCCGCGCCGTCGACAGGCTGGTGAGGCCGCGCAGCGCGCGCGGGATCTGCATCCCGAGGAGCACGAAGAGCCCCCCGTTGACCAGGAACGTGGCGA
The DNA here is from genome assembly GCF_040639595.1 of Micromonospora sp. NPDC023814. NCBI lineage: Bacteria > Bacillati > Actinomycetota > Actinomycetes > Micromonosporales > Micromonosporaceae > Micromonospora > Micromonospora sp. NPDC023814. Next base: position 13,830 of record NZ_JBFAAF010000091.1, on the reverse strand, counting down.
GGTCCCAGAAGGCGTACGCCAGCACCCGGGACCGGGCCCGGACGACCCGGGGGGCCGCGTAGGAGAGCACGAGGCCGGCGACCACCACGGCCAGCACCCCGCTGGCGTGGACGAGTTCGGCGAGGAGGAACGCGACGAACGGCGTGAGAACGCTCAGCGCGCCCTCGCGCAGCGGATCGTCGAGGCGTCGCCGGACGACGATCACCGCCCAGCCGACCAGCAGGCCGGCGACGACGCCCCCGGCCGACGCGCCGACGAACCGCTCGGCCAGCCCGAGCGCGCTCGGCTCGGTGCCCCCGACGATCAGGCCCACCGCGACGGTGAAGAGCACCAGCGCGGTGCCGTCGTTGATCAGGCTCTCCGCGTGCAGGGTGGTGAGGATGCGGCGCGGCATTCGCTTGGCCAGTCCGGAGACCGCCGCGGCGTCGGTCGGCGCGAGCACCGCGCCGAGCACCCAGGCCGCGGCCGGGTCGATGCCGAGCCGCTGCGCGACGAGCGACACGGCGACCATCGTCGCCGCCACCAGCCCCACCGCCAGCAGCGTGATCGCCAGCAGGTTGGTGCGGATCTCGCGCAGGCTGGTGGTGATGCTCTCCCGGTAGAGGATCGCCGGCAGGAACAGCAGCAGCACCACCTCGGGCTCCAGCACCACGTGCGACAGCGGCGGCAGGAGCGCCAACAGCGCGCCCGCCGTGATGAGCAGGACCGGGGGCGCCACGCTGTACCGCCCGCCGAGGGTGGTGCCGACCAGCACCGTGACGCCCAGCACCACGATGAGTTCGAGACCGCCCACGTCGCTCCCCCGTCACCCGCCGGCCACGCCGCAGTGGCGGGTGCGCGATCGCCTGCCACTGGCAACATCGTGGTACGGCACGCGGACGCGGCACCGCCGAACCGTCGAACGGGTGACGGACGGCGCGACGTCAGGAGCGCGTGACGGACGGCGGCGACGTCAGGAGCGCGTGACGGACGGCGGCGACGTCAGGAGCGCGTGACGGACGGCGCGACGTCAGGAGCGCGTGACGGACGGCGCGACGTCAGGGCCGGTGGCGGGCGGTCGGTGTCAGGAGCGGGTGCCGTGCCAGGAGCGCCAGAGGGCCGCGTAGGACCCGCCCGCGGCGACCAGCTCGTCGTGCGGGCCGATCTCGGTGATCCGGCCGTCCTCGACCACCGCGACCCGGTCGGCGTCGTGCGCCGAGAAGAGGCGGTGCGCGATGGCGATCACCGTCCGGCCCTGGAGCACGGCCGCGAGGGAGCGCTCCAGGTGCCGGGCGGCCCGGGGGTCGATCAGCGAGGTGGCCTCGTCCAGCACCAGCGTGTGCGGGTCGGCCAGCACCAGCCGGGCCAGCGCCAACTGCTGCGCCTGCGCGGGCGACAGCGGGTGCCCACCGGCGCCGACCATCGTGTCGAGCCCGTCCGGCAGCGCGTCGGCCCAGTCCAGCGCGTCGACCGCGGCCAGCGCCGACCGGACGGCCGCCTCGTCGGCGCCCGGCCGGACCATCGCCACGTTGTCCCGCAGCGTGCCGATGAAGACGTGGTGCTCCTGGGTGACCAGCGCGACGTGCGTCCGCAGTTCGGCCAGGGGCAGCTCGTCGAGCCGCCGCCCCGCCACGGTGACCGAGCCGGAACGGGGCGCGTGCACCCCGGCGAGCAGCCGGCCGAGGGTGGACTTTCCGGCGCCCGAGGGGCCGACCATCGCCAGCTTCTCCCCCGGCTCCGGCACCAGGGTCACGCCGTGCAGCACGTCCCGCCCCGTCCGGTACGCGTACCGGACGTCCCGGGCGGCGAGCCGCCGGTCGCCCGTCGGCACGTCGGTGCCCGCCCGCGTCGGCGACCCGGCCGGGGCCGGGGACGTGGTCGGGGCGTCGGCGTCGGCCACCCCCAGCAGGCGCGCCAGCGAGGCGCCGCCGACCTGCAGCTCGTCCAGCCAGGAGAGCAGCCGGTCGACCGGGTCGATCAGTTGCTGGACGTAGAGCGTGGCGGCGGTGACCTCGCCGAGGCTCACCCAACCCTTCAGGTGGAACCAGCCGCCGATGATCAGCGTGGCGACCACCGGCACCACGTAGCCGATCTCGGTGACCGGGAAGAACACCGTACGCAGCCGCAGGGTGTAGCGCTCGGCCGCGTACGACCGGCGGATGTCGGCGCCGGTGCGGGCCCGGCGGCGCGCCTCCTGCCGCAACGCCTCGGTGGTGCGCGAGCCCTCGACGGTCTCGCTGATCCCGTCGGTGATGTCGGAGTAGGCGGCGTTCTCCCGCAGGTAGCCGTCCGGGGCGCGGCGCAGGTACCACCGGGTGCCGGCCCACAGCAGCGGCACCGCGACCAGGCAGGGCACCGCGAGCAGCGGGTTGACCAGGAGCAGTGCGCCGACGATGAAGCAGCCGGTGACGACCGCGATCAGCGTCTCGGGCACCGCGAACCGGACCGTCCGGGACAGCGCGGAGACGTCCCGGGACGTCCGGGTGAGCAGGTCGCCCGTCCCGGCCCGCTCCACGGTGGCCAGCGGCAACGCCAGGATCCGGTCGACGAACTCCTCGCGCAGCTCGGCCAGCACCCGCTCGCCGAGCCGCGCCGACGCCAGGTGGGCGAACCGCACCAGCACCGACTGCGCCAGCACGAAGCCGGCGATCAGCAGCGCGATCCGGTCGACGGTGACGCCCGTCGTGCCCCGGGAGATCCCCTCGACCAGGTCGCCGAGCAGCCACGGCGCGACCAGGCCGGCCGCCGCGGCCAGGGCGTGCAGGCCGAGCGCCACACCGAGCGCGCGCGGGTGCCGGCGCACCAGCGTACGGGCGTAGCGGCGCACCTGGCGCGCGTCGGCGACCGGCAGTGCGGCGGCCATCAGTCCTCCCCCCGGCTGACCGTCGCCCGATAGCGCGGTTCGCCGTCGAGCAGTGCGGTGTGCGCCCCCTCGGCCACCACCTTGCCGTCCTCCACGAAGATCACATGGTCGGCGCGGCTCAGCACGAGCGGGCTGGTGGTGCAGACCAAGGTGGTCCGGCCGGCCCGGGCCGCGCCGAGCCGCTCGGCGATGCGGGCCTCGGTGTGCGCGTCCACGGCGCTGGTCGGCTCGACCAGCAGCAGGGTCTCCGGGTCGGCGACGAGCGCCCGGGCCAGCCGCAGCCGCTGCTGCTGGCCGCCGGAGAACTCCCGCCCCCGCTCGGCCACGGCGCTGGCCAGCCCGTCGGGCAGGGCCTCCACGATGTCCGTCGCGCTCGCCGCCGCCAGCGCCGCCGCGATCGCCGCCTCGTCGGCCCGGTCGTGCGGGTCCAGCTCCGCGCGCAGCGGGCCGGTGAACAGGTGCGCGTTGTTGTCGGCCACCAGGATCCGCTCCCGCACCGTCGCCAGCGGCAGCGCCCGCAGCGGTACGCCGTGCAGCATCGCGTCCGAGTCGACGTACCGGCCGAGGCGGTCCACGATCGCCGCCGCGTCCTCGGGCGCGGTCGCGGCGAGCGCGGTGAACCGGCCGGGCCGCAGGGTCACGCCCGACTCCACGTCGACCAACTCGCCGGGGCCGTCCGGCAGCGCCGCCGGGCGGGGCGGGTCCACCAGTTCCGGGTCGAGCCGCAGCAGCCGCACCACGCGCCGGGCGGCGACGTGCCCCCGGGTCAGCTTGTCCACCGCCTCGGTGAGCTGCCGCAGCGGGCTGACCAGGAACGCGGTGTAGCCGTAGAACGCCACGAGCTGGCCGGCGCTGATCTCGCCACGCAGCGCGAACCGGGCGCCGAGCCAGGTGACCAGCACCAGGAACGCGCCGGGGAGCAGCACCTGCGCCGCCTCCAACAGCGACTCGACCCGGGCCACCCGGAGGCCGTCGGCGCGCAGCGCCTGGGACCGCGCGCGGTAGCGGGCGGAGAGCATCGGCTCACCGCCGACGCCACGCAGCACCCGCAGCCCGGAGACGATGTCGCCGGCCCGGGTGGTCAGCGCCCCCTCGGAGTCCCGGTAGGCCTGCTGCTGCCGGTGCAGGGGCCGGATGAGCAGCCCGACCACCGCCATCAGCAGCGGCACGCCGAGCACCACGACCAGCCCGAGCGGCAGGGATGCGCCGAGCAGGATCACCCCGACGGTCACGATCGCGACGACGGCGCCGGTGCCCCGGGCGGTGATGTCGATCGCCGAGCCGATCTGGTTGATGTCGGCCGTGCCGATGCTCACCACCTCGCCGGCGGCCACCCGGCGCGGCAGCGCGGCGCCGAGCCGGTTCGCCGCGCCCACGGTCAGCTGCACCGTCCGGTACGCCCCGGCGAGGAAGTTGTGCACCGCGCAGCGGTGCCGCAGGATCCCGGCGACCGCCTGGATCACGCCCAGGCCCAGCAGCACCAGCCCCCAGGTGAGCAGCGCGTCCTCGTCCCCACGGGTGAGCCCGTCGACGGCCCGGCCGACGGCCGCCGGCACCAGCGACTGGGCGACCATCCAGACGACGCCGAGCAGGATGCCGACGGTGAACAGCACCTTGTGCCGCCCGGCCAGCCACACCAGGTAGCGGGTCGCCGAGCGGGTGTCGGGTACGCCGGGGTCACCGGCCGGTGAGAAACGCATGGCCCACCGACGCTAGGCGGGCCACGGGCAGCACCGCCAACCAATTACCGCTGCGACGTGCTCCGGCTCACGCCGAAGGGCGGCGGCGCGCCCCGATCCACATCGACCGGCGGCGCGCTCCGATCCACGTCGACCGGCGGCGCGCCCCGATCCACGTCGGACGGCGGCGCCCGCCGGTCAGCGGTCGACCTGGGTGAAGTCCCACGAGTGCGGCGGGCGGGCGAGCAGCATCGCCGGCGGCTCCGGCAGCGGGCGGGGATTGCTGCGCCACTTGGAGATGACCACCACCCGGTGGTCGGTGGAGGAGAACACCTCGCTGGACAGGTGCATCGGGTCGTGCTCGAACTCCGGCAGCGCCGCGTCGCAGACCCAGGTGATCAGGTCGGCGACGCCGTACGGCTCGGCCCGCGCCTCCCACATCCGCACGATCACGTCATCCATCCCTGAGTTTCACACGCTGACGGTGGTCAGCGGCATGGCCGAGTCGGCGGGCAGGTCGAGCCGGCTCGGCGCGACACCCGAGGCGACCAGGTGCGAGCCGAGGGCGGCGACCATCGCGCCGTTGTCCGTGCAGAGATTTGGTCGGGGCACCCGGACCCGGATGCCGTCCTTGGCGGCGCGGTGCTCGGCCATCGCCCGCAGCCGCGAGTTGGCCGCCACGCCGCCGCCGATCACCAGCGTCTCGACGCCGTTGGCCCGGCAGGCGTCCAGCGCCTTGCGCACCAGCACGTCGCAGACCGCCTCCTGGAAGGACGCGGCCACGTCGGCGACCGGCACCGGCTCGCCCGCCCGCTGCCGCGCCTCCACCCAGCGGGCCACCGCCGTCTTCAGTCCGGAGAAGGAGAAGTCGTAGCGGTGGGCGGCGAGGTCCTTGGCGGCGGTCAGGCCGCGCGGGAAGCCGATGGCGGCCGGGTCGCCGGCCCGGGCCTCCCGGTCGATGTACGGCCCGCCGGGGAACGGCAGGCCCAACAGCCGGGCCACCTTGTCGAACGCCTCGCCGGCCGCGTCGTCGATCGTGGCGCCGAGCGGGGTGACGCCCCGCGCCAGGTCGTCGACGAGGAGCAGGGAGGAGTGCCCGCCGGAGACCAGCAGGGCGATCGCCGGCTCGGGCAGCGGACCGTGCTCCAGGGTGTCCACGGCGACGTGCGCGGCCAGGTGGTTGACGCCGTAGACCGGCTTCTCGGCGGCGAGCGCGTAGCCCTTGGCGGCGGCCACCCCGACCAGCAGCGCGCCGGCCAACCCCGGGCCGGAGGTGACCGCGATCGCGTCGATGTCGGCGAGGGTCACCCCCGCCTCCTTCAGCGCCCGGTCCATCGTCGGCACGATGGCCTCCAGGTGCGCCCGGCTGGCCACCTCGGGCACCACCCCGCCGAACCGGGCGTGCTGCTCGACGCTGGAGGCGAGCGCGTCGGCCAGCAGCGTGTGCCCCCGCACGATGCCGACGCCGGTCTCGTCGCAGGACGTCTCGATGCCGAGGACCAGGGGTTCGTCAGTCATCGCCCACCTCCCGGGTGCGCTGCATGACCAGCGCGTCGGTGTTGCTCGGTTGGTAGTAGCCGCGCCGCACGCCGATCGGCTCGAAGCCGTACGCCGCGTAGAGCAGTTGGGCCGGGGCGTTGTCCGCCGCGACCTCCAGCAGGGTGCTGCGGGACCCGAGCCGGGCCGCCTCGGCGAGCAGCGCCTCCAGCAGCAGCCGGCCGACCCCGCGCCGCTGGGCGTCCCGGCGCACCGCGATGTTCTGCACCCACGCCTCGTCGGGCGGGGCCGCGGTGAGCCCGGCGTAGCCCAGCACGGCGCCGTCGTCGTCGGTGGCGACCAGGTAGAAGTGCCCGTTGGCCAGCTCGTTCCAGAACATCGCCGCCGACCACTGCTCGGCGCCGAACAGGTCCGCCTCGATCGGCAGCACCTCGTCGATGTGCCACCACCGGAACCGTTGGAGGCGCACCCCGGTCATGGCAGGACCGGCTTGCGGGCCGTCGCGGCCACGGCGTCCGGCCGGCGCAGGTAGAGCGGGGTGAGCGCCTCGCCGGGGGCGCCGGCCCGGATCCGCTCGGCGGCCAGGGCCGCCAGCACGCCGGCGTCCGGGTAGCGCGGCTCGGCCCGCACGGGCAGGCCCAGGGTGTCCGCGTACCGGTGCGCGCCGTCGCCGACCGCGACCGTGACGGCCAGGCCGCGGGCGCGCTCGGCGGCGACCGCCGGGGCCGACACCTCCGGCCCGACGATCCGCTGGCCCGCGCCGTCGTAGACCGCCCAGTAGATCTCCCGGCGCCGCGCGTCGCTCGCCGCCAGCACCGGCTCGCCGGCGGCCGCCGGGTGGCCGACGGCGTCCAGCGAGCAGACGCCGTACGTCGGCACGCCCAGCACCTGGCCCATGGTGGCGGCGGTGACCAGCCCCACCCGGAGCCCGGTGAACGGGCCGGGGCCGAGCCCGGCGACGATCGCGCCCAGGTCGGCCGGGCGGGCGTCGACGTCGGCGAGCACCGCGTCGACCTGCGGGGCGAGCAGTTCGCCGTGGGCGCGGGCGTCGACCGTGCAGCGGTGCGCCCGGGTCGCGACGCCGTCCGCCGTGACCTCCACCAGCGCCGCCGTCACCGCGGGCGTCGAGCTGTCCACCACCAGTACGAGCACGGTAAGCCAGCCTAGCCGGCCCCCTCGTCGGCCCCGGCGACGCGGGTCAGCTCGGGGTACGGAACTTGCGCAGGAAGGCGGGCAGGAGCCAGGGGCGCCGCCCGCTCACGCGCACCTTGCCGGTGAGCACCGCCCGGGCCCGGCTGATCCGGCCGAACATCATCAGGTTGAGCGTGGCGGGGTCGTGGTCGACCACGGCGTCGGGCCGGGCGTCCGGCTCGGCGAACGACACCCGGCCCCGGTGCAGCAGCAGCCGGACCGGGGCCGCGTACGCCGAGCGGAACTCGACCACGATCCGGCGCTCGCTCGGCGGCGGGCCGCCGTCGATCAGCCGCCCGTAGCCGTGCCGGACCACGCCGGCCAGGAACAGCTCCAGGAAGAGCGCGGCGTGCGGGCTGGGCACCTCCCACGGCAGCCCGGTGGCGCGGGCGATGTCGTGGCCGTGGATGAGCACCTCGTTGACCAGGTGGGCGCAGAGCCCGGCGAGGGGGACCTGCGCCCCGCCGAGCCACGACACCGTCTCGTCGGGGCGCCGCTCCTCGCAGGCGGTCAGGAACTGCTTCACGTCGGCCTGGAACCGGTCGAGCAGGACCTGCGGGTCGCGCTCGGTGAGGTGGCCGAGCAGCACGTCGTTGAAGCCCGCCACCGTGTCGACGCTGGTCTCGGGGAGCAGCCCGTCGAAGCCCGGCACCGGCGGAAGCGGGCGCTCCGGATCCACCAGGCAGACGTACAACCAGGCGATGGTGCCGACGTGGGCGAGCGTGTCCGCCACCGACCAGTGGGCCGTGGCCATGGCCTGCGGCGGGGCGGCGCGGACCAGATCGACGAAGCGGTCGGTCTGGTCCGCCAGGGCCGTCCGCGCCACCCGCCACCGTTCGTCGCTGACCGTCGCCGCCATCCGCCGCCTCCCGGCTCGCCGACCGCTGGAGGCAACAGGCTACAGCGCACGGTCACCGCCCGGTGACGCGCAGCTTGCGGACTTCGTCAGCCGGCCGAGCGCTCCCAGTCGACCGTGGGCAGGCCCACGTCGGCGAGGGCCTTGTTGGCCGCGCTGAACGGCCGGCTGCCCAGGAAGCCGCGCGGGTTCATCGGGCTGGGGTGCCCGGCCTCCAGCACCACGTGCTGCGGGTTGGTGACCAGCGCAGCCTTCTTGCGCGCGTAGCCGCCCCAGAGCAGGAAGACCACCCGGGAGTCCAGCGCGTCGAGCGCCCGGATGGTGGCGTCGGTGAACTCCTCCCAGCCGCGGTTCGCGTGCGAACCGGGCGTGGCCTCGCGGACGGTGAGCACCGAGTTGAGCAGCAGGACGCCCTGCGCCGCCCACCCGCTGAGGTTGCCGCTGCGCGGCTTCGGCACGCCGACGTCCTCGCCGAGCTCCTTGAAGACGTTACGCAGCGACGGCGGCACGCTCACGCCCTCCCGCACGCTGAAGCTGAGCCCGTGCGCCTGCCCCGTCTTGTGGTAGGGATCCTGCCCGAGGATCAGCACCCGGCAGTCGGCCGGCGCGCAGAGCCGGTAGGCCGAGAAGAGGTCCTCGACCGGCGGGAAGACGGTGCGGGTCGCGTACTCGCCCGCGACGAACTCGGCCAGCGCGGCGGTGCGGGCCGGGTCGAGGTGCGGGGTGAGCACGGCACGCCAGTCCTCCGGCAGCAGCGCCAGCAGGTCCAGGGTGGGGGCGTCGTCGGGCATCGGCAACCTTTCGCCTGTCGGGTCCGTCCCGCGCACTCTAGGCAGCCGGTACGACAGCGCTCAGCCGAGGGCCGCCAGGCGCTGCGCCCAGTCGCCGCCGACCGGCTCCAGCTCGACCACCCGGGTGTCGTCGTCGCGCCGGTTGACGCGCACCCGCAGGTGGGCGTCGACGAGCTGCTCGACCAGGCCCTCGCCCCACTCCACCACGGTGACCGACTCGTCCACCGAGGCGTCCAGGTCGAGGTCGTCGATCTCGGCGCGCGGGTCGGCGGCGTCCCCCAGCCGGTACGCGTCGGCGTGCACCAGCGCCACCGTGCCGCCCCGGGCCGGGTCCGGCCGGTGCACCCGGGCGATCACGAAGGTGGGCGAGGTGATGTCGCCGAGCACCCCGAGCCCGGCCCCGATGCCCTGGGTCAACGCGGTCTTGCCGGCGCCCAGCGGCCCGGTCAGCAGCAGCAGGTCGCCGGCGCGCAGCAGCCCGGCCAGCCGCCGCCCGAACCCGTGGGTGTCGTCGACCGTCGGCAGCTCGACGACATGCGTCACAGCGCCTCCAGGAACCGGACCAGCGCCTCGTTGACCTCGTCGGCGTGCTCCAGCATCACCACGTGCCCGCTGTCGGTGATCTTGACGAACTCGGCGTGCGGCAGCCGCCGGACGATCTCCTCGGAGTGCGTCACGGGGGTGATCATGTCCTTGTCGCCGACGACCACCAGCACGGGGGTGTCCGCCAGCGCGGCGAGCGCCGGGAACCGGGAGTGCGTGGCCAGCGTCCGCAGGTAGCGCGTCACCGTGTCGGCGGAGGTGCGGGAGTTCATCGTCTCGACGTACGACACCAGGGCCGGGCTGGGGTGGCGGGTGCCGAAGCCGTACTTGCGGGTGAGCAGCCACGCCACGTTGGTGGTGGACCTGCGCGCCCGGTCGATCACCGGGCCGCCGTAGCGGGTGACGTTGCCGACCATGTGCAGCACCGGTGCGCCGACCCGGCCGAGCAGGGCGGGCGCGACCAGCTTGGTCTCGGCGATCAGGCCGCCCGAGGTGGCCATCAGCACGGTGCCCACGACCCGGTCGCCGAACAGCTCCGGAAACAACTCGGCGAAGGCCATGATGGTCATTCCGCCCATCGAGTGGCCGACCAGCACCAGCGGCCCCTCCGGGGCGGTCCGGTCGATCACCTCGCGCAGCGTCCGGCCGAGCGCGGTGAGGTCGTACTCGCCCGTCTCCAGCCGCCCCGACCGGCCGTGCCCGGGCTGGTCGTACGCGACGATCCGGTGCTCGCCCCGCTCGGCGAGCAGCTTGCGCTGGAAGTGGAAGGTGCCCATGTCCAGGCAGAAGCCGTGCACCAGCACCACGGTCGGGTTGCCGGGCACGGGCCGGGTCGGCTCCACCACCTCGACGTGGATGTCGGTGCCGTCGGGCATCTCCAGCCGGAAGGAATCGTCGTACCGCTGGTCGCCGAAGACCTCCCCGGCGTACCGGTCGGTGGGGTCGGCCTTGAGTTTGCGGACCAGGGCGCGTTCGGTGGCGACGCCGGCCGCGAGCCCGGCGGCGGCGACCCCGACGGCGGCCAGCGCGCCCACGGCGGCCCGGGCGTGCCCGGAGCGGGGCAGCGGAATCCGGGAACGGGACGTCACGGGCGCTCGCCGTCGTAGACGCGGGGCACCCGGCTGCTGCCGAACCGGGTGACGATCTCGTAGTTGATGGTGTCGGCCGCCTCGGCCCAGTCGTCGGCCGTGGGCTCGCCGTCGGCGCCGCTGCCGAAGAGCGTGGCCACGTCGCCGGCGGCCACCGGGTCGTCGCCGCAGTCGAGCACGAACTGGTCCATGCAGACCCGGCCCGAGATCCGCCGCCGCCGGCCGCCGAGCTGCACCGGCCCGCTGTTGGAGGTGTGCCGGGGCACCCCGTCGGCGTAGCCGAGCGGCACCACGGCCAGGTTCGCCTCCCGCTCCGTGGTGTAGGTGTGCCCGTACGAGACGCCGGAGCCGGCGGGGACGCGCTTGGCGAGCATCACCCGGGCCCGCGCGGTCATCGCCGGGCGCAGCCCGTAGCTCTCGCCGGCCACCGGGGAGAGCCCGTAGACGGCGAGCCCGGGCCGGACCAGGTCGAAGTGCGCGTCCGGTCGGGTCAGCGTGGCGGCGGAGTTGGCCAGGTGCCGGTAGCGGGGCCGCAGGCCGGCCTGCTCGGCCATGCCGATGCCCTCGTGGAAGACGGCGAGCTGACGGTCGATGGTCGGGTGCCCGGGCGAGTCCGCGTAGACGAAGTGGCTCCACACCCCGACCACCTCGACCAGGCCGTCGGCCTGCGCCTTGGCGGCGGCGTCGAGCAGGGCCGGCCAGTCGGCGACGGTCGCGCCACCCCGGGACAGCCCGGTGTCGATCTTGAGGTGCAGCCGGGCCGGTCGCCCGGCCGCGCGGCCCGCCTCGACCATCTCGTCGAGCTGGGGCAGGCTGGCGGCGCCGAGGTCGACCCCGGCGGCGACCCCCTCGTGCAGCGGCAGCCCGGGCGCGAGGAGCCAGGCCAGCACCGGCACGGTGATCCCGGCCCGGCGCAGCGTCAGCGCCTCGTCCAGCGTGCAGACGCCCAGCCAGTCCGCCCCCGCGTCCAGCGCGGCGCGGGCGGCCGGGACCATGCCGTGGCCGTAGCCGTCGCCCTTGACCACCGCCATCAGCTCGGCGGCGGTGCCGGCCCGCAGCCGGCTCACGTTCTCGCGGATCGCGTCCAGATCCACCCGCACCTCGGCCTGCCACATGCCCCCAGCCTACTTTCCGCGCTGATCTCCCCGGCCCAGGCCGGCGGAGCCGCTGCGGTCAGCCGAGACGGGCGAGGACCGGGCGGAGGGCGTCGGCCACGTCGGGCGCGGTCACCGGCCCGCCCCGGGCCGCCTCCCGGCCGGCCAGCCCGTGCAGGTACGCGGCCGAGGCCGCCGCGCGCTCCGGCGCCAGCCCGGCCGCGAGCAGCGAGCCGAGCAGCCCGGCCAGCACGTCGCCGGTGCCCCCGGTGGCCAGCGCCGGGGTGCCGGTCGGGTTGACGTACGCCCGGCCGTCCGGCGTGCCGATCACCGTGCGGTCGCCCTTGAGCAGCACCACGGCGTTCATCCAGGCGGCCAGCCGCAGCGTGGCCGCCACCCGGTCGGCGCCCGGCGTCTCCCCGCAGAGCCGGGTGAACTCGCGGTCGTGCGGGGTGACCACGATCGGGGCGTCCCGCTTGCGCAGCCGGTCGGCGAGCGAGCCGTCGACCAGCAGCGTCAGCGCGTCGGCGTCGAGCACCACGGGCACCGGGGCGGAGAGCACCGCGCGCAGTTCCCGGGCCGCCTCCTCGCCGGTGCCCAGCCCGGAGCCGCAGACCCAGGCCTGCACCCGCCCCGCGTCGGCGACCCGGCCGACCGCGATCACCGAGGGGTGCCGGTGCAGCACGTCGGCCCGGGCGGAGCCGGCGTAGCGGACCATGCCGGTCGGGCCGGCCAGCGCCCCGGCGACCGAGAGCACCGCCGCGCCCGGGTAGGTGGTCGAGCCGGTGGCGACGCCCACCACGCCCCGGGCGTACTTCTCCGACGCCGGGCCGAGCCGGGGCCACCAGTCCACGACGTCCGACCACTCGGTCACGCGCAGCGCGGGGCTGCCGCGCAGCCACGGCTCCAGCCCGATGTCGACCAGTTCCACCTGACCGGCGAGCGCGGCGGCCGGGCCCACCACCAGCGCGGGCTTCAGCGCGCCGAACGCGACCGTCACGTCGGCGCGGACGGCGCTCGGCCGCCCCGTGGCGGTCAGCGGCACGTCCCCGGTGTCGACCGCGACACCGCTGGGCACGTCCACCGCCACCACGGTGGCGGGGGCGCCGTCGCGTCCGCAGTGCCGCACCAGGCTGGCGGCGAGCTGGTCGGCGGTGTCCCGGAGCCCGCCCCGCCCGCCGATCCCGACGATGCCGTCCAGCACCATGTCGACCGTCGCCGGCGGCCGGTCCACGATCCGCCCGCCGGCGGCCCGCAGCGCGGCCAGCCCCTCGGCGTGCGCCCGGCCGGGGCTGAGCAGCAGCGCCGACACGGCCGCGCCGCGACGGGCCAGGTGCGCGCCGGCCAGGAGCGTGTCACCGCCGTTGTCGCCGGAGCCGACCAGCAGCAGCACCCGGGCGGCGTAGACCCCGCCCCGGTCGGCGAGCAGCAGCGCGCAGCGGCGGGCCAGCCCGGCGGCGGCCCGCTTCATCAGCGTCCCGGGCGGAAGGGCGGCCATCAGCGCCGCCTCCGCCGCGCGTACGTCCGCGACCCGCCACACCGGTCTCACGCCACCGCCCCCGTCCGAGCTTCCCGGCGCGCCAGGTCGGCGCGCTCCGATCACCGTTCCGCGACCACCATGGCCGAGGCGATCCCGCCGTCGTGGGACAACGAGAGATGCCAGCGGTTGACCCCGCGCTCGGTGGCCGCCGCCGCGACCGTGCCGGAGACGGTCAGCCAGGGACGGCCGTCCGGGTCCGGCACGATCTCGCAGTCGTGCCAGCTCAGCCCGGCCGGCGCGCCGAGCGCCTTGGCGACCGCCTCCTTGGCCGCGAACCGGGCGGCCAGCGACTCCGGCGAACGCGGGTTGCCGGAGCTGGTGTAGCGCTCGGCCTCCGTGAAGAGCCGGTCGGCGAGCAGCGGCGTCCGCGCCAGGGCCCGGGCGAACCGCTCGACCAGGACGACGTCGATGCCGACAGCGACGATCACGGGCTCACCCTACCGGCGCGGGCGGCCGCACATTAGCCGCCGGCTCGGGGCGGGGCAACGCCTGTGGACGACGGGTGTCCGCCCGCCGGGCCCGTCGTCCACAGGGTGCCCGCGGGGGTGTGGACGCCGCCTAGCGTTCCGGTCGTCGATGTTCCGCGAGGCACGGGGGCCGAGGATGACCGAGGATCGGCGCTGGCGGACGGCCGGCCGCCGCGCGTCTACGAGGACGGCCGGCAGCGGCGCGACTTCGTGCACGTCACCGACGTGGCGCGGGCGAACCT
>NZ_JBFAAF010000090.1:0-23931 GCF_040639595.1 Micromonospora sp. NPDC023814 | reverse complement strand
CGGGGGGGGGGGCGGGCCGGGGGCGCCCCCCCCCGCCCCGCCCCCCCCCCCCCCCCCACCACGACATGCCCGAAAGGATCAGGCCGGGCGGAGGATGCCGAGGCGTTGGGTGGCGCGGGTGAGGGCGACGTAGAGGTCACTGTGGCCGCGCGGTGACTCGGCCACGATGCGGTCGGGGTCGACCAGGAGGACCGAGTCGAATTCGAGGCCCTTGGCCTGGGCGACGGTGAGTACCACCACCCGGTTCTCCAGCTCCGGGTGCTCGCCCACGGCCGCTTCGGGCAGGGCGGCGGTGACCGCGGCGCCCAGCTCGTCGACCCGGCCGGCCGGCACGATCACCCCGAGCCGGCCGTCGTCGAGGCCGGCCGCCTCCCGGGTCGTGGCGTCGACCACCTCCGCCGCCAGCCGCTCCGGCGCCACCGCGCGGTCCCACGGCGGCACCCCGCCGGAGCGTACGGAGCGGGGCGGGCGCAGCGCCGGGTCGATCTCGGCGAGCACGTCGGCGGCGACGGCCATGATCTCGGCCGGGGTGCGGTAGCTGACGGTCAGCTCCTCCAGCCGCCAGCGCTGCGCCACGTACGGCTCCAGCGCGTCGGCCCAGGACGGCGTGCCGGCCAGCGCGCCCGTCTGCGCCACGTCCCCGACGATGGTCATCGAGCGGCTCGGGCAGCGGCGCATCAGCAACCGCCACGCCATCGGCGACAGCTCCTGCGCCTCGTCGACGATCACGTGCCCGAACGCCCAGCTCCGGTCGGCCGCGGCCCGCTGGGCGGTGGTCAGCCGTTCCGCCTCCTCCTGCCGCTCCAGCAGGCGGTCGGCGTCGATCAGGTCGGTCACGCCGAGGATCTCGCCGCCGTCGGCCTCGTCCTCCACGTCGATCGACCGGGAGCCCCGGGCGATCTCCAGCACGCCCTCGGCGTACTCCCGCTGCATGGCCCGGATCCGCTCCCGGCGCGCGGCGGCGGCCCGCTCGTCCTCGCCGAGCAGCTCGGCCGCCTCGTCCAACAGCGGCACGTCGGCCGGCGTCCAGCCGCCCGCCTCGCGGTGCAGCAGGGCGCGCTCGGCGTCGGTGAGCACGGGCGCGGCGGCGGCGATCCGCTCGGTGTCGGCGTACAGGTCGGCGAGCAGGCGCTGCGGGGTGAGCACCGGCCAGAGCAGGTCCAGGGCGGCCCGCACCTCGGGCTCCTCGCGCAGCTCGCGGCGGATCTCGGCGACGTCGGCCTCCTCCAGCAGGTTCTCCCCGCCCAGTGGGTCCGCGCCGATCCGCTCGGCGACCTGGGCCGCGAGCGCGTGGACGATCTCGACGTCGAAGAGGGCCCGGGCCAGGTTGTGTGGGCGGCCGGAGCGGCGGGCCCGGTCCCGGGCGGCGCGAACGGTCTCCGGGTCGAGCCGGAGCACCTCCTGCTGCGGCAGCTCGATCTCCAGCGGCTCGTCGGGCACCCACTGCCGGTTCCGCACGGCGGCGGCCAGCACGTCGGCCATCACCGCCCGGCCCTTCAGTGCGGCGGTCTCGGCGGGCTCGGTGCGCCGGGCGCTGACGCCGGGGAACAGGTCGCCCTGCGTCCGCAGCAGCACGCCCGTCTCGGCCAGCGCCGGCAGCACCTGCGAGATGTAGCGCAGGAACGTGGCGTTCGGGCCGACCAGCAGCACGCCACGGGTGGAGAGCTGCTGCCGGTGGGTGTAGAGCAGGTAAGCCGCGCGGTGCAGCGCCACCGCCGTCTTGCCGGTGCCCGGGCCGCCCTGCACCACGAGTACGCCCGGCAGGTCGGCCCGGATGATCCGGTCCTGCTCGGCCTGGATGGTCTCCACGATGTCGCGCATCCGGCCGGTCCGGCCGGCGTTGAGCGCGGCGAGCAGCGACGCCTCGCCGGTCAGCTCCTCGTGCGCGGTGGGGGAGGCGGTGGCGAGGTCCAGTACCTCGTCGTTGAGCGCGGTCACCTTGCGCTCCCGGGTGCGCAGGTGCCGGCGGCGGCGCACCCCCTGCGGGTTCGCGGCGGTGGCGAGGTAGAAGGCGCGGGCCGCCGGGGCGCGCCAGTCCATCAGCAGCGGGTCGTAGTCGCCGCTGGTGTCGAAGATGCCGATCCGGCCGATGTAGTGGGGGCCGCCCTCGTCGGTGTCGAGGCGGCCGAAGCAGAGGCCGTTCTCCACCGCGGCGAACTGCTCGACCTGATCGGCGTACATCCGCACCGCGCTGTCGCGCTGGGAACGGGCCTGCAGGGTGCCGCCGGTCGCCCGCAGCTCCTCGGTCAGCCGGCGGGACGCCTGCTCACGCAGCCCGTCCAGCCGACGGTAGAGCATCGAGACGTATTCCTGTTCGCGGCCGATCTCGTCGTCGGACTGCAATTCAGCGGAATCGGCGGAATGCCTTGACAAGCCGTCTCCCAATTGGTTAGTATTTCTCTCGGAACGGCTTTTGAGAGCCGTTCCTTTTTGTTGTGCCAACTGAGAAAGATACCGCGCACCGGCCGTCCGGACCAAGCGCGCCGGGCCACGTCATGCGGCGCTCCACAGACGAGTCGGGGGCCCGCCGTGTGGCGGACCCCCGATCGCTCGACTCCGCTCAGCCCTTCGCCACCTCGTAGAGCCGCTCCGGGGTCACCGCCCCGGCGATCACCCGGCCGTCGTCGGTGAGCAGCACGCTGAACAGCTTCCCGGTGAGCAGCCGCCCGCTGCCCCAGTCGCCGCTGACCGCGGGCAGCGCGCCGAGCAGCGCCGCCGCCTCGCCGGCCGGCTCGCGGCCGGCGCCCGCCGCGGGGGCCTTGGCCGGGCCGCCGGGCGCGCCGGCGCCGTCGAGCCGCGCGACCACGACCGTGCCCCAGCCCTCGCCGACCGTACGCATGTCCGGCCGCTCGCCGGCGCCCGCCCGGTCCTTGCGCGTGACGGCCGGGCGTTCCCCGACCGTCTCCTCGGTCACCTTCACCCCGGGCGGCGGGTTGAAGGCGAACTGGTCGGCGTCCGGCCGGGCGTACGACACCTCGGTGAAGGCCATCTCGAAGGCCGGCCGGTCGCTGCCGTCGGCGAAGACCTCGAAGCGCAGCGGCACCTGCTCGCGCGCGTCGATGGCGATGCGCACCTGGTGCACCAGCGAGGCGGCGTCGCGCGGCGCGAGCACCAGCTCGTACGCGTCCCGCCCGGCGACCGTGGCGGACCGGCCGACGCTCACCTCGGTGCTCGGGTCGATCGCGGCGAGGGCCCGGTCGGCCGCGTCCTGCGGCGTGGCCGGCAGCTCCGGGGCGGCGGCCTCGCCCTCGCCCTCAGGCAGGGTGCGGTGGGTGGCGGCGTTGGCCCGGCTGTCCCAGGTCCACACGTCCCGACCGTTGCGGATGACGTCCCGCTCGCCGAGGGTGTCCAGCAGGGCGATCCGCTGCCGGTCCGGGCCGGAGTGCCAGACGCGCAGCGTGTGCGTGCCGGTCAGCAGACCGGTCAGGTTGTCGCCGCCGACCAGCCCGGCCAGCGGCGGCAGGCCCAGGTCGGCGCGCTGCACGACCGTGCCGGAGAGCCCCTCCAGCCGGGAGGTCTGCAGGTCGACCAGGAGTTGGGCAGCGGTGCGCGGCGGCAGGCTCGGCTCGGCCTGGGCGGCGAACGTGCCGAGTGCGGCGCCGCCGCCGATGACGGTCACGACGGCGGTCGCCGGGACCAGCCACCGCAGGACGGGACGGCTCTTCAGGACGGACATGTGACACCTCCTGATGACATCCTGCCCGTTCGACCCTGTGAGGGTGCTGAGGACGGCGGTACGGCCACCCGTGCGGGGGTGGCACCCTTGACTGCGTGCGGGTGCTGGTGGTGGAGGACGAGTCCCGGCTGGCGTCCGCCCTGCAACGGGGGCTGCAGGCCGAGGGGTTCGCGGTGGACGTGGCGGCGACGGGCCCGGCGGGGCTCGACGCGGCGCGGCACGGCGGCTACGACGCGATGATCCTCGACGTGATGCTGCCCGGCCTCTCCGGCTACGAGGTGGTCCGCCGGCTGCGCGCCGAGGAGCGCTGGCTGCCGGTTCTCATGCTCTCGGCCAAGGACGGCGAGTACGACCAGGCCGACGGGCTGGACTGCGGTGCCGACGACTACCTCACCAAGCCCTTCTCGTACGTCGTGCTGCTGGCCCGGCTGCGGGCCCTGCTGCGCCGCGGCGCGCCCGAACGCCCCACGGTGCTCGCGGTCGGCGACCTGCGGCTCGACCCGGCCCGGCGGCGGGTGACCCGGGCCGACGCCGAGGTCGCGCTGACCGCCCGCGAGTTCGCGCTGCTGGACTACCTGATGCGCCGCCCCGGCGAGGTGGTCTCCAAGACCGAGCTGCTGGACCATGTCTGGGACGCCAGCGACGAGACCGCGCCCAACGCCGTCGAGGTCTACGTCGGCTACCTGCGGCGCAAGATCGGCCGTGAACGGCTGGAGACGGTCCGGGGCGCCGGCTACCGGCTCGCCACGTGACGGGCGAAGGAAGGGCCCCTTCCTATCGCCTCCGGTATAGGAAGGGGCCCTTGCTAACGCGGCGGCTGCGTGCCGGGCTCGGGCTGCGGGGGCGGCTGATGGTGGTCGGGGTGCTGGGCGTCTCGCTGGGACTGGCCGTCGGCGGGCTGGTCCTGCTCGGCGTACTCGGCTGGTCGCTGCAACGCGCCGTCGACACCGAGGCGTTCCGGACCGCCGACGCCGTGGCGCTGTTGGCGGCCGAGGACGCCCTGCCCGACCCCCTGCCGGTGGCCGGGGGACAGGTCCGGGTGCAGGTGGTCGACGCGCAGGGACGGGTGCGGGCCGCCTCGATCGACGCCGACCGGCTCGTGCCGATGGTCCCGCCCGACCGGATCGACGCCGGCGCGCGGCAGCGGCTGACGGTGTCGGGGGAGCGGATCGACCTGGCCGGGCCGGTCCGTGTGGTGGCCGTGCCGGCCGGCTCCGCCGCCGACCCGCTCACCGTCCTGGTGGCCCGCTCGCTGGCGGACGCGCGGCACAGCGGGCACGTCGTCCGGACCATCCTGCTGGTGAGCTTCCCGCTGCTGGTGGCCGTGCTCGCCGCCGTCGCCTGGCGGGTGGTCGGGGCCACCCTGCGCCCGGTGGAGACGCTGCGCCGGGGCGCCGAGGAGATCACCGGGCGCAACGGGGGCGGGCGGCTGCCCGTACCGGCCTCGCAGGACGAGATCCACCGGCTGGCGGTCACCCTCAACGGGATGCTGGGCCGGCTGGAGTCGGCCCGGGACCGGCAACGGGCCTTCGTCGCCGACGCCGCCCACGAGCTGCGCAGCCCGTTGGCCAACATCCGTACGGAGCTGGAGGTGGCCCGGCGGCTGGCCGACCGGACGGACTGGACCGCCGTGTCGGCGAACCTGCTCGCCGACACCGAGCGGCTCGGCCGGCTCGTCGACGACCTGCTGCTGCTGGCCCGCCTCGACGAGCGCCCGCCGGCGCGGGCCACCGGCCCGGTCGACCTGGGCGCGCTGCTCGCGTCGGTGGCCGGCCGGTACCCGTCGCCGCCGGTGCACCTCGACGCGCCGGCGGCGCCGCTGTGGACCGAGGGCGACCCCGACGAGCTGCGCCGGGTCCTGGCCAACCTGGTCGACAACGCGGTGCGGCACGCCCGGGGCGAGGTGGTGCTCGCGGCCCGGCCGGCCGGCCCCGGGGACGCCCCGGCCCCGTTCACCTCCGGCCCGGGCGGCGGCGGGCGGTCCGTCGACGGTGGGAGCGGCGGAGCCCGGTCCGCCGGCGCGGGGGGCGGCGCGGCGGCGTACCACCTGGTGACGGTGACCGACGACGGGCCCGGGATCCCGGCCGCGGACCGGGAACGGGTGTTCGGCCGGTTCACCCGGCTCGACGACGCGCGGGCGCGCGACGACGGGGGCGCCGGGCTCGGCCTGGCCATCGTGCGCGAGCTGGTCCGCCGGGCCGGCGGCCGGATCGAGCTGACCGACGCCCGGCCCGGCGGCGACGGCGGGCCGGGGCTGCGGGTGCGCCTGCTGCTGCCGGCCCTGCCCGACCCGGAGCGGCCCTGAGGGGACGCGCGCCCGTCGCCTCGCGCCGCGTCGACGGCGGCTCCAGGGACGCGGCCAGGGTGACCGGGCCGCCGCCCGGGTCTTGCCGATGCGGTCAGCGGCGGCGGGTGCAGACTTCCTGCGCCCGCGCGATCGTGTCGGTGGACCACACGACGGCGACGGTGAAGCAGTAGTCGGTGCTGCGGTTCAGCCCGTAGACGACGAAGTCGGTGGTGCCGGCGGGCAGGTTGGCGAACGCCGTCTGGGCCTGGCCGGCCCGGCCGCCCGAGATGACCACCGGGCCCTCGCCGCCGGCCGGGTACGTCCAGCGCAACGCGACGTTGTCGCGGTTGTCGCGCAGGGTGACGGCGCCCGGCGGGGTGCCGGGGGAGGCGACCGCCCCCGCCGTCGGGCCGGCAGCCGACGGGCCGGTGCCGGCCGGGGTCGAGGCGGGCGCGCCGGTCGCGGCCGGGGGCGCCGGGTCGTCGTCGCCGTCCATCCCCGCCACTCCGGCGATCACGGCCGCCGTGCCGAGCAGCACCACCGCGACGCCGCCCACGACGAGGGGCAGCAGCCGGTTGTCCCGCCCGGTCGGCGCGCGGTGCACAGGCACCGGCAGCAGCCGCGACGGCTCGTACGGCTGGTACGGCTCCTCGGGCGCGCCGTGTGGGCGGACCCGGTGCACCCCGTCGGCCTCCTCGGCGGCGCCGCCGGCCAGCGGTACGACTGACGGCGGCACGGCGCTGTCGGCGGGCCGGTCCCCGGCGTCGGGCTCCGGGGGCCACCAGCCCCGCGGCGGGTCCTCCGCCGGCTGGCGGGGCGTCGGCACCGGATGCGGCTGCCCGGCGCTCGACTCGTACGGGTCCGGCTCGTACGAGGCCGGGTCGTACGGGTCCGGCCCGGCCGGTCGGTAGCCCGGCTGCGAGGGGTGGTACGCCGTCGACGCGTCACCGGGGGGCGGGGTGCGCGCGGCCGGCACGATCGGGGCGTCCCGCCCGACGGGGGCGGTGTCGGCGCAGACGTGGTCCGGATTGGCCGCCGCCCGGGCCAGCGCCGCCACCTGCGCCGCCAGCGGATCGTCGGCCGGAAGGTGCTGCCGGCAGAGCTCCCGGGCCAGCGCCAGGTTGTCGTGCGCCTCGGCGAACTGCCCGCAGTCGCGCTGCATCGCCCCGAGCCGCGCCAGCATCTTGATGCCGCTGGGGTGCCCGTCGCCGTAGACCTCGCGGTGCAGCTCCCAGGCGTCCTGGAGCCGGTCGCGGGCCACCTGGCACTGGCCGCGCGCGTACTCCACCGTCGCCAGGTCGGCGTGGGCGGCGAGCACCCGCAGTGACTCCGGGCCGTCCAGGGCGGTCAGCTCGATGATCACTTCCTGGTAGAGCCGGGCGGCGCGGGACCAGCTCCCGACCCGGTGCAGCACCGCCGCCAGGGTGGCCGCGGCGGCCACGGTGCGCTGGTCGGAGCGCCCGTGCAGCCTGTTCGTGGCCGCGTACGCGAAGGCGGCCCAGCCCCGGGCGGAGTGCGGTTCGCCGAGGGCGACCAGCACGCGGGCCTGGAGGCTGGCGGCCTCGGCCAGCTCGGGCGTGGCGTTGGCCGGGCGCGGGTCGGCGTCGGTCAGCGCGTCGGCGAGCAGCCGCTGGGCGCCGGCGAGGTCGCCGGTGGACACCAGGTGGTGCGCCTGGTCAGTCAGTTCCCCGAAGCCGGAAGGCACGCCCCATCGTGCTCACCCGACGACGGTAAGTACAAGACCCGGACCGCAGTGGATTGGTCAGGATCCGGTCAGGTGGTCGACGAGCGCCTCGCTGATCCGGCGCAACTGGTCCACCTGGGCGGGGCTCAGCGCGTCGAACAGGTGCCGGCGTACCCCCTCGACGTGGCCGGGCGCGGCGGCGGCGAGGGTCGCGAAGCCCTCGTCGGTGAGGACGGCGATCTGGCCGCGCCGGTCGGAGGGGCACTCCTCGCGGCGGACCCAGCCGGCCGCCTCCAGCCGGGCCACGGCGTGCGAGAGCCGGCTGCGGGAGGAGCCGCTCGCCTCGGCGAGGTCGCTCATCCGCAGCCGCCGCTCCGGCGCCTCGGAGAGCCGGACCAGAATCTCGTAGTAGGCGTGCGGCATCCCGGCGTCGTGTTGCAGCTCGCGGTCGAGCGTCTCCATCAGCGCGCGGGAGGCGGTCAGGAACGCACGCCAGGTGCGCTGCTCGTCCGGGTCCAGCCAGCGGGTCATGACCACCATCATACGCCAGGTAGTTGAATGTTCAACCAAATCGCGCTAGCGTCGGTGACATGGGAATCCACCGCCTCAACCACGCCGTGCTCTACGTCAGTGACCTCGCCCGCAGCGTCGCCTTCTACCGCGACGTGCTGGGCTTCCGGCAGATCCCGATGACCCCGGACGGCTTCCGGGGCGCCGCCTTCCTCCAGGCCCCCGGCTCCACCAACGACCACGACCTCGGCCTGTTCGAGGTCGGCCAGGGCGCGCGCCGCTCCGCCGCCGGCCGCGGCACCGTCGGGCTCTACCACCTGGCCTGGGAGGTCGACACCCTCGACGAGCTGGCCGTCACCGCCGAGCGGCTCGCGGCCGCCGGCGCCCTCGTCGGCACCTCCGACCACGGCACCACCAAGAGCCTCTACGGGCAGGACCCGGACGGCCTGGAGTTCGAGGTCGTCTGGCTGGTGCCCGCCGACCGGCTCGACGACGCCGCCCTGGCCGCCCGCAAGCGGATCGGCCGGCTCGACCTGGCCGCCGAGCGGCGGCGCTACGGCGGCCAGACCCGCGGCGGGGTGGGCGTCTCCGTCCCGGCCTGAGCCGGCCGTCCCGGCGGATCCCTGCCCGGCCGGCCCCGGGCGACGCCGCCCTCCGGCCCGGGCGTCGAACCGTCCGGCCCGGGGGAGCGGCGTCCGGCCCGGGCTACGTGCGGTAGAACGGCAGCATGCCGACCGACGCCGTCCTGCGCGAGCTGCTCGTCCGACACCTGGAGACCTGGCTGCCGGGGGCGCTGCACCGCGCCCGCCGGGTCACCGTCGCCCTGGCGTACGACGACGGCGACGCCGACTCCGCCGAGGCCGCCCTGCGGGTGGTCGCCGAGTACGCCGACCGGCTGCGGGGCCGCCAGCTCACCGTGCTCGTGCTCGCCGCCGGCACCGAGGAACTGCCGGCCCGGCTCGGCGCGGTGGAGGCGGACCTGCCGGCCGAGGCCACCGTGCACCTGATGCCCGGCGGGACCGCCCGGCTGCCGGTGGCGCTCAAGGCGGCCGGCGCGACCGGCGGGCCCCTGCTGTCGTACGTGGACGGGCCCGCCGACCCGGCCGTGCTGACCGCCGCAGCGGCCGGCAGGCCGGCCGAGGTGCTGCTCGCCACCGCGCCCGGCGCGCCCGCCCGGGGCGCCCTCGCCGACGCCGGCTTCGCGCTGGCGACCGAGGTGGAGCTGGTGCCCGCCGACGGCGGGCCCGCGCGGCTGCTCGCCTTCGCGACCGGCTCGGACAAGAGCCTGGAGGCGTTCAAGGAGGCGCTCTGGGCGGTCGACGAGTTCGCCGGGGTCCGCTACCGCGACCCGGCCGACCCGGCCGGCCGGCTGCTCGACATCGCGCTGGCCCCCGAGCCCGGGCCGCTGCGCCGGGAACTGCTGGCCGAGCTGGCCCGCTCCGGCCCGCGTACGGTCACCGAACTGCGCCGGTACGCCCTGACCGCGACCGTCTACCGCTCGGCAGACGCCGTCCGGGCGCTGACCGGGCTGCTCGGGGCGGGGGAGGTGACCCGCGACCCGGAGCACGGCCGGTTCGGCGGCGACGTGGTCGTCACCGGCCGGGACGCGCGGTCGACTCCCTGACCGCGTCGACGGCTTCGCGGCCGGCCCGTTCACGCCGAACCCCTACGCGCCGGCGCCACACCTGAGCGACGGCGCGGCTCCTGCGCGACGGCGCCACCCCTCGGGCGGTGGCGGCCCGAACGCCGAGCGGGGTGCCGGTGGAGACCACCGGCACCCCGCTCGACCTCGGGACGTCACGCCCGGGACTTGTCCTGCTTCCAGGACAGCGGGCCCGGCAGGTCGACCCGGTGCGCCCTGGCCCGGGAGTTCCAGGACCAGCGACCGATCTTGATGCTCCAGGACGAGAAGCCGTTCTCGGTGAAGTTCAGGATGATCGGGCCGTACTTCTTGCGCTTGCGGAACATCAGACCCATCGCGGGGCTCCCTTCGATTCCCTTCCCTGCCCTGACGGAACCGAACATGCCCGGAGCGCCGATTTCCGAAACCGTCCCGGTCTGTCGTGGACGGTGCCCGCAGCGCCGGCAATCCCTATCCATCAGATAGGTGTTACGGGTCGGTGAACCCTGGTGCGGATGGGGAGATGACGAACACGGCGACCCCGATCTCATCTTCTGGAAGGACGTTGACCGGCCGGTGCGCCCGCCGGCAACATGAGGTCATGTCGCAGCGGGACGAGCTTCTCCTCACCGCTCGCGTGCACGTCGACCTGGTCCGGCACGCGAGCGCGCTCTGTTGAGCTGACCGGCACCACCCCGGCCTGGCTCCGTCGCCGCACCTTCGCCCGCCCGTCCGCTCGACGCGGAGCGGCGCGCGTGCCTCCCAGCCCCTCGTCGGGCTTTCCTCCACCGCACCGTGGACAGATCAGGAGACCCCCATGGACTCACCCCGTCGTACCCGTCCGCGTGCCCTCGCCGCGGCCTCCGTCACCGCCGTCAGCCGGGTGCTGGCATGAGCACCGACAAGATCCTCTTCGACCGGGTGACGAAGACCTTCCCGGCCCGCGCCGGCCGGCGTGCGTCCCCCGGCGCGGTCACCGCGCTGGACGAGGTCACCCTCGGCGTACGCCCCGGCGAGTTCCTCGTCGTCGTCGGGCCCAGCGGCTGCGGCAAGTCCACCCTGCTCGACCTGCTCGGTGGGCTGTCCCGGCCCACCGGCGGGCAGGTGCTGGTCGACGGCCGGCCGGTCACCGGGCCCGGCTTGGACCGGGGGATCGTCTCCCAGCAGTACGCGCTGCTGCCCTGGCGCACCGCCGCCGGCAACGTCGCGTTCGGACTTGAGGCCAAGGGCGTGGCCCGGGCCGAACGCGCCGACCTGGTCGCGCACCACCTGGGACTGGTGGGGCTCACCGGGTTCGCCGACCGCTACCCGCACGAGCTCTCCGGCGGCATGAAGCAGCGGGTGGCCATCGCCCGCAGCCTCGCGTACGACCCGGACGTCCTGCTGATGGACGAGCCGTTCGCCGCCCTCGACGCGCAGACCCGCGACTCGTTGCAGGACGAGCTGGTGCGGATCTGGGAGCGCACCGGCAAGACGGTCGTGTTCGTCACGCACGGCATCGACGAGGCGGTCCGCCTGGGCCGGCGGGTCGCGGTGCTGACCTCGCGGCCGGGCCGGATCAAGCAGGTCGTCGACATCGACCTCGGTGACCGCGACGCCGTGGCGGACGTCCGCTCCTCCGACGCCTTCCGCCACCACCGCCACCAGGTCTGGACGCTGCTGCGCGACGAGGTCCGCGCCGCGCAGGCCGCCCCGGCCCTGGTGCCGGCGTGACCACCGTCGAGCGTCCCCGGGCGGACGACGCCGACCTGCTGCCGGTGGACCGGGACCTGTACCGGGCGCTGCTGCGCCGGCAGGCCGCGACGGTCACGGTGGTCACCGCCGTCGCCCCGGGCACCGTCGAGCCGGCCTGCCTCGGCGGCCTCGGCGAGCCCGTCCGGGTCGGGTTCACCGCCACGTCGTTCACCTCGGTCTCGCTGGACCCGCCGCTGGTCTCGTTCTGCCTCGGCGTCGCCTCGTCGAGCTGGCCGGTGTTCGCCCGGGCCGAGCACGTCGCCGTGCACCTGCTCGGCGCCGGGCAGCGGGAGGCCGCCCGGGTCTTCGCCACCAGCGGGGTGGACCGGTTCGCCGCGTACCCGCACTGGACGCCGGGGCCGTTCGGGGTGCCGCTGCTGACCGGAGTGCTGGCCCGGCTGCTCTGCCGGATCGTGCACCGGCTGCCGGCCGGCGACCACACCCTCTTCGTCGCCGAGCCGCTCGCCCTCGGCGGCGGCGAGGACGGCGACCCGCTGCTCTACCACCGCGGCGGCTACACCGGCGCGGTCACGGCGGCGCCGGCGTGACCGGCTCGGCGGCGTCGGGCGCGGCCGGCGGACGAGTGGGCGTCCGCCGCGCGACCGCCCGGCGGGGAGCCGCTCGTGCTGCACCGAGCCGCCCAGGACCTGCTGTTGGTGGTGACCACCGGCTGACCCCGCGAGGCCACCGGGTGTCTCAGGCGTGGGCGCGGCCGACGGCGAGGACGCGGGTGACGCTGCCGTCGTCCTCGGCGATGTCGCGCTCGTGGACGAAGCCGAGCTTGCCCAGCAGCGCCAGCGAGGCGTGGTTGGCGTCGGCGACCGTCGCGTACACCCGGGGCAGGTCGAGGGTGTCGAAGCCGTACCGGACCAGGGCCCGGGCCAGCTCGGTGCCGAGGCCGGCGCCCCAGGCCGGCTTCGCCAGCGCGTAGACGAGCTCGTGGCCGTCGACCTGGTCGGTCCGCTTGATCTCGGCGTGCCCGACGTACCGGCCCTCGCGGCGGACCGCCCAGACGTCGAAGAGGTCGGCCGCGTAGACCTTGGTGAAGACCCGCCCGAACAGGGCGCCGGCCGCCTCGGCCGTCATCGGGCCGTCGCCCATGAACCGGCCCACCTCCGGGTCGGTGAAGAGAGCGACGAAGTCCTCGGCGTCGTCGGGCCCGTAGGGCTCCAGCAGCAGCCGGTCGGTGTGCAGGGTGGGGGTGGGCATCAGCGCGGCTCCCAGGCGTCGGGCAAAGCGGTCAACCTACGCACGTGGGCGGGCAGCCGGCCACTGATTATCTCCGCGAGGCTCACCTCGTCGACCACCCGTCGCACGGCCGCCCGCACCGCCACCCAGAGCCCGGGCAGGTTCTCCGCCGCGCCCTCGTAGCTGGTCTCCTCCGGGCGCAGGCCGCGGACCCCGGCCAGCGGACCCTCCACCGCGCGCAGCACCGCGCCGACGGTCACCTCCCGCGGCGGCCGGGCCAGCGTGTAGCCGCCCTCCGCGCCGCGCTGCGCCCGGACGACGCCGGCCCGCCGCAGGTCGGCCAGCACCGCCTCCAGGAACTTGCGCGGCATGCCCTGCTCCGCCGCGATGGCCTGGGTGGAAAGCAATCTGGGGTACGCGGTGGCGAGGCTCAGCGCCGCCCGTACCGCGTAGTCGCCGCGCGCGGAGATCTGCACCCCGTCATCATGCCCGGCGGAGCCCACCGAACGCGTCGGCGGGCGGACGGGGCCGGACGACCGGACCGGGCGCCGGCTGCTCACGGGCGGCCCGGAACGCGCCCGGGCTCATCCCGACCTCGCGGGTGAAGAACCGCCCGAAGTTCGTCGGCTCGGAGAAGCCCAGCCGGCGCCCGATCTGGGCGACCGGCTCGTCGGTGGCGGCCAGCAGCCGGCTCGCCTGGAGGGCCACCCGCTCGTCGACCACCTGCTTGGCGCTGCGCCCGGTCACCGCCAGGCAGGCCCGGGTGAGCGTCCGCACCGAGCAGCCCAACCGGTCGGCGTAGTCCTCGACCCGGCGGGTGTGCTGGTAGCCGCGCTCGATCTCCCGGCACAGCCGATGGAAGGTGGCGGCCTCCGCCCGCGGCACCGGACGGGGGCCGTCGGGCAGCAGGGACAGCCGGAGCAGCAGCACGGCGAGCTGGTGGCGGAGCAGGCTGCGGGCGGCGGCCAGCCCGTCGTGCCGCTGGCAGTCCACCGCGAGCTGGCTCACCTCGGTGATCACCGCGTCCTCGTCCTCGCCGGCGAGCTGGAGCCAGGCCGGGACGGCGTCCGGGTCGACGTCCAGCCCGCGCAGCGCGTCGGCGTCCCAGCGCACCACCGTGGCGTCGAGGTGCGGGCCGGCGCAGCGCAGCACCTGACCGGCGCGCACCCGCAGCAGCGTGCCGGGCCGGCAGGGCAGCGCGCGGAAGTCCAGCTCGGCGGTGCCGTGTCCGCCGGCGGTCAGGATGAGCAGGTCCCGGTCCAGCAGCACCGGACGCCGCCAACCCGGGCCGGACGCGAGGTCACCCAGGGTGAGCGTGTCGATCTCGGCTGGGGCGGTGGCAGGCGTGTCGGGCGGCGCGGGGGAGAGCTGACCGGAAGAGACCATCGCCTGCGACGGTAGCCCGGGGCGACGATCATCGCATCCCGAAGAGGGCGGGCGGGGGTTGTCCGGGCTGTCGGGGGCGGGCTACGTTACCGAGCGGTAGCGCCGTCCGGTCGCGGCACGCCCGCAGCCGGTCGCACCGGCCGGGCCGGCCGCGTTCACCCCCGGCGGTCCCGGCCGACTCGCGATGGGATGGGCATGACGGATCTGTTCTCGGTTGACGGCAAGACGGTCCTGGTCACCGGCGGCTCGCGGGGGATCGGCCTGATGATCGCCCAGGGCTTCGTCCGGGCCGGCGCGCACGTGATCATCTCGTCCCGCAAGGCTGACGTGTGCGAGGCCGTGGCCAAGGAACTCTCCGCCGAGGGGCGCTGCGAGGCCATCCCCGCCGACCTCGGCCGCGACGCGGGCGCCGAGGGCCTCGCCGCCGCCGTCCGGGAGCGCGTCGACCGGCTCGACGTGCTGGTCAACAACGCGGGCGCGACCTGGGGCGCGCCGCTGGAGGCGTACCCGGAGAGCGCGTTCGACAAGCTCTGGGCCGTCAACGTCAAGGCGGTCTTCCGGCTCACCACCGCGCTGCTGCCCGCGCTGCGGGCGTCCGCCAGCCCCGACGACCCGGCCCGCGTGATCAACATCGGCTCCGTCGACGGCATCCGGGTGCCGTTCATGGAGGTGTACGCGTACTCGGCGACCAAGGCCGCCGTGCACATGCTCACCCGCAGCCTCGCCCACCAGCTCGCCGGCGAGCAGATCACGGTCAACGCGATCGCGCCGGGGCCGTTCGAGAGCAAGATGATGGCGTTCGCGCTGGACGACCCCGCGTCCCGGGCCGCCATCGAGGGGCAGGTGCCGCTCGGGCGGATCGGCCGGCCCGAGGACATGGCCGGCACCGCGATCTACCTGTCGTCCCGCGCCGGGGCGTACCTCACGGGCGCGGTGATCCCGGTCGACGGCGGCATCACCACGCACGGCTGAGCCCGGCCCTGGGCGGGAGGTCTGCCCGCGTACCCCCTGGTGGGCCGGAGCCGCGCGGACTCGGCAGATCCGCGCGGCCCCGGATGGCCCGTCTTGCCGGTTTCTCAGCGGCCGGCGAGCAGCCGGTTCACCGCGGTGTCGACGTCCAGGTGCTCGGCCTCGCGGCCGCGCGGGACGACGACGTAGGTTCGCCGCAGGAAGCGCACCAGGACGCTGCGCGGCACCTCGAAGAGGGCGTTGCCGTCGGGCGACGACAGCGCCAGGGCGACGAAGTCCCCGCGCGGGGTGGCCCAGGGCCAGACCCGCACGTCGCCGATGCCGGCCGGCTCGTCGAGGCCGGTGACCAGCAGCTCCCGGGCGAAGGACCAACTGACCGCCTCGCCACCGGCCGATTCGGCGTGGAACAGGACATGGACCGCATACGGATCAGCAGGGTCGTAACGCAGACTGGCACGCACCGGCAAGGCCGTGGCGTCAGGTGCGACGAGCCTTAGCGACGTCTCGACCTCTACGGTCGTCGGTCGGATGACACTCATGGACGATCTCCCCCCGGCACCGCTGCGGAACGCGCGTGTCCCGCTTTTCCCATACTCAGGTGCTACTCCTGGCTACGCTCCGCCATACGCTGACTTCACCCAGTGGTGGGAAGGGGGTCGGAAAGTCCGCGTGAATGTGAGGATTCATGTAGGGTTTTCCGGTTCTGCCCAGTGCGTGATCCCGCCCGGCATCGGGTGGTTCAGTCGTCGACTTACTCCGGTAACGTCCAGTCGACCGTTGCAGTGACGGGCGCGCGCCACACTGGGGGAGGAAATGGTCACGAAACGATCCTCAGTGGATCCGATGGCCGCGCCGGGCGGGCCGAAAGTCGCGGTCCGGGCAGCCGAAAAGCGGGGGTACGGGGTGCCGATGGAGCAGCAGGGCCGGTCAGGTCGGACGCCGGTCGACCGGGGTGGCGCCAACGGAACCGCGCTGGCCGAGCGGCGGCGCCGTCCGCGCTGGCGGCAGCGGCTGGCCACCACCCTCGACCTGATCCGGGCCAACCCGACCGGCCGGGTCGCCCTCAAGATCTTCATCGCCATCGCCGGCGCACTGGTGGTGACCATCGGCATCGCCCTCATCCCGCTGCCCGGGCCGGGCTGGCTGCTGGTGATCGCCGGCCTCGGCATCTGGGCCGTCGAGTTCCACTGGGCTCGCCGGCTGCTCGGCTTCACCCGCCGACACGTGCACAACTGGACGCAGTGGGTGAAGGACCAGTCGCTGGCCGTACGCTTCGTGCTCGGCACCGTCGGCCTGGTCTTCGTCGGCACGGTGGTCTGGCTGTCGCTCAAGTACAGCTTCGGTATCGACGTGATCGCCGAGGCCCTGCACTACCTCGCGACGAACTGACGTGCCGCGGCGGCGACCCCGACGTGCCGTGGCAGGGGGGTGGTGGGGCGGCGGTCGAGACCCCGGCGACGCGCGGACCCCGGATTTCCGGTCCGGTCCCTCGATCAGGTAGAGTCATCGGCGCTGAGGGCGATTAGCTCAGCGGGAGAGCGCTTCGTTCACACCGAAGAGGTCACTGGTTCGATCCCAGTATCGCCCACGCAGGTCAAAGGCCACTTCCCGGAAACGGGAGGTGGCCTTTCTGCTGCCGTACAGCAGTGAAGTACAGCAACGGCGTCAGTGGCCGAGGTGAGTCACCGAGGCGTTTGAGGGCGTCTCTGGTCGCCTTGGTCGATACCTGGTTGTAGATCACCCCTGCCGCCGGGATGACTTCTCCTGCCTCGCTGTCGGCGAGGAAGCGCCGAGTCGGGTCGAGATCGTCCGGCCCAGTGTCGGCCCAACTAGCGATGATCGATTGGCGGCGACCTGCGAGGCACACGCGGTTTAGGGTGCGACGGCTGAAGTCGCGCGCTGGTAGCCTGACGCGTCTCGCGCAAGAGGTGGAGTCTGCCCGGTGCTCAGGATGGTGCTACGTAGGCCAGTCGCTGTGGTGGCCGTCTGCTTGGTGACCGCGTGCGGTTTCTCAACGGCTCACACAGCAGATCGACCAGCGGGCGAGACGATCCCCTCCACGGCGCAGGCGACGGGCTCGGCCACAGCCACGAAGCCATCTTTCCCAACAGTTCCGGCGACCGGCGGATCCGGCTACTCCGCGACGCTGTCCGCACGCTTGGTGACCACGGACTCGGTGCCGCCCGGATTCACCGTGGAGATCGCGACAGCCATGCCGACCGATGCTGGAGATCAACCCTCAGGCGTCGGCGTGTCCTGCTCGGACAGCATGATCCCGCTGCTGTCGGCCACGCGGCTAACCGGGACTCCGTCAGCGATGGCCGCAGCCACCCTAAGCTATGACGCGGATCCCGATGACCTCTGGGTGGGAAACGAAGTCCTCAGGACCTACGCAGATGACGGTGCACAACGAGCAATGGCCGACCTGCGAACCTTCATCGGCCGTTGTCCCACCATCGTCGTGTCGTCCGGCCTTGGCATCGGCGACAGGTACCGCTTCGCAGTGGCACCAGGGCCGCAGTTGGGCGATGACAGTGTCCACGTCAGCTGCAGCTCGACGTCCGGTTCTGGCACGCTGGAATGCGACAGCATACTCGTCCGGATCGGAACCACTTTGGTGGTCGTCCAGGAGCAGGGCAACAAACCTGGCGGCAACAAATACCTCACCCAGCTCGCCGAAGCTGCGCTCCGCAGATTCCAGACGACCGGATCCTGAATGGCCCTACGCGTCCCCGTGGCCAGGGCCGTTTGCGACCCGAGTGGCGGGACGTCCCCGGACGACGGGGGGACTGTTTGTGCAGGTGAGCGGCTGTGGCACTGCGGGTCAAGGTCGCGGGACGCCATGGATCGCCTTGGCCGTCAGCATGGCCGCCTCCGCTAGTCTTTGCGGATGGCTGTCCGGGCGGGTCGTGGTGGTCGATGGCGGGCGCCTGTGAAACCTAGGCCGCCGTCGTCGTTGGAACTAGCCACCGAGGACCACGATCTTGAGAATGAGGCCACGTTCCGACGGCTAGGTTTCTTTGACCTTGACTTGTCGGGGCGGTCGGCGGATGGCGTGGAGTTCGAGCAGTGCCGGTTCAAAGGCTCGGACCTGAGCGGTACGCAGCTCGACGGGGCAGCGTTCACGGACTGCCTGTTCGAGAGCACGAACCTGGCAAATCTGCGGGCGGAGAAATCATCGATGATCCGCGCACGGCTGTCGACCTTGCGGATGACGGGCGTGCATTGGATCAACGGGGCGTTACGGGATGTGACGATCTCGGAGTGCCGGCTTGACCTGTCGTCGTTCCGCTTTACGGACTTCTCCAGCGTGGTGTTCGAGGGGTGCAACCTGACCCGGGCGGACTTCCAGAACGCGGACCTGAGCGGTGTCCGGTTCACGAACTGTGATCTGACTGGCGCGCAGTTCTCGCAGGCGACGATGGAGGGGACTCGGTTCGCGAACTGCGTCCTCGTCGGGATCGGTGGGGTGACGAGCATGGGCGGCGCGGTCGTCGCCCATCAAGATCTTGTTGCCTTGTCGTACACCCTGGCCGGCGCGCTGGGGATCCGCATCGAGGATGCCGAGGAAGAGTGATCACCTGCGGTGCCGGCTCAGCGCCGTCCGTCAGCAACAAGTCAGCGGTCCATGATCGTCGGTCGATGCAGCAGACCCGGCGTGTGGTTTCCGTCTGGCAGCAAGCGACTGCTGCGGCCGGCCTGGCTGGGTCAGTTGATCAGTGGGCCTCGGCGAGTGGGGGAAGGCAACGCGGTTATTGGTAGCCCGCTGACGAAGGCAGCCGCACCGAGGTAGGCCAGCGGCCGGAAGAGGATGAACGTGTACCCGATCCAGGCAGGTTCGGCCGGATGATCGGGTGTGAAGTAGCTGGCAACCAGGGTCACGGCGCTCAGTGCCGTGGCGGGGAAGAGGGCGAGGAGACCTGCGCCGCAGACGACGACGGTGAGGGTTCGCCGCGCCGGGGTGGATTCTTGGACGCGCCGGAACACCCATGCCGCCAGCAGCCAGCCTGCAAGACCGCCGGCAAGTAGACCGGCTGTGGTCAACGGCAGTACGACGGCGGGTGTGGTGCGGGCGACGGCGATCTGCAGCCCGTAGTGGGACTCGTCGAGGTAGCCCTCTGAGAAGACCTCCACCAGCCACCCGTCCCGGTGAAGCGCAGTCTCAGGGCAGCAACCGGACGTCTGCTTGGCCGCCGGAAGCCATCCAGCCGCCCGCATCCGTTCGTCCGCTGCCTCTACGACCTGCTGCGGGGGTTTGTTGTGGAGGTAGGTGAACTGGAAGAAGACCTTCCCCGCCCGATACTCGTCGGTGCCGCCCACCACGTAGGTCCATCGGGGATCGCTGTACTCCGGGTTGTTGTCGAAGATGAAGTCCCAGCGCTGTGGCTGCGCCGACGCCTCTGGCGGCAAGACCGGCTGGACCATCTGCAGCACCTCGGCGTTGCTCGGCAGGGGTGGCGCGGTCTGCCAGCCCAGATAGCTGCCGAACGCCCCCAGGGCCACTGCCGCGAACGTGGCGGCGGAGATCGCGGCAAGAATCCCGGCCGCTCCCCACACCCGGAACCGGAAGCGGATTCCACCGGTGAGCAGGTCCAGGACCTCCGCACGGCTGGGCCGGACCCGGTCGGCCGGAGCGGCGTCCAGCAAGGTGGTCACCAGCTCGGCACCGTGCCGGCGCCTGTAGGACCGCGGGTAGGTCAGCAACAACCTGCGGTAATGGCATGCGAGCCTCGCCCGGTCGCTCTGTTCTGACATCCGACTTCCTTACCGGTTCGTGAAACGACTGGACGAGGCGTATCAAGAGGGAAGCAGACCTGGCAGCGGTGCCCACCCGGCCAGACGCTCCACAGCAACCTCGGAGTTACGACGTAACCGGGCAGCCTCCTGCCGCAGGGCAGCACCCCCGCGTTCCGTGAGCCCGTAGTAGCGCCGCACCCGACCGTCGACCGCATCCTCACGATCAACCGCGATCAGCCCCTCAGCGGTCAACCGGTCCAATGCTGCGTACAAGGTGCCGGCGCTCAGCTTCACCCGGCCGCCGGACAGCTCCGCCACCTGCCGCATCACGCCATAGCCGTGCAGGGGTGGCCCGGCCAGCGCTGCCAGGATCAAGAAGGTGGGTTCCCTCATGGTCACAGCCGCAATATACAGATGATCGATATAGTCGGGAAGCTTCCAGGGTGCGACCGCCAGGGTTCGGAATCTGGCGGTCGCACGCCACAACAGCCCGTAGCCAGCGAGCCGGGGGATCATGTAACCCATCAAGCGGAGCCAACATGTAACGCAACAGAGGGACTACGACAGGTCGGCTGCCGGCGGTCTGGGAGGACTTTCTGTGCATCTATTCAAGGCGGCCCTTGGCGGGCCGCACGCGCCGCCGCCTGGGCGCGCGCCGGCCGCTGCCGCTGTCGCTCTGCGGCCGTCACGCCTGATGCCCGGCGGCTACCAGATCCTGAAAGGTTAGGTTGAGCCGGGTTCGAGGGTCAGGCCGGTATGGGCGAGGAAGCTGTCGAGTAGGTCGGGGCGGTACTGGATGCGCTTGAGCCGGTTCTTGATGATCGCGAGGAGATGGTCGACGCCGGTGACGGCGAGGTTGCCGATGCTGCGCTTGAGGTGTGACCACACGCCCTCGGTGGGATTGAGGTCCGGGGCGTAGGCGGGCAACCGGATCACGGTCAGCCAGTCCCGGCCGGCGATCAACTGGCGCATCGCTGCGCTGGTGTGGGTGTTGAGGTTGTCCCAGACCAGCACGATCGGGCCGCCGAGCTGCTGGTGTGCGGCATCCAGCAGGGCGATGTAGTCGGTCTCGGCGAAGCTGCGCCGCTCACCCTTACGACCCCGGTGGGTGATGGTGCGGTAGATCAACCGGGGCCGCCGGCCGGGCTTGTAGCAGGTCAGACCCGCGATCGAGACCCGGCCGGAGCCCTTGCCGGACACCGGCACGACCGGCGTGATGCCGCGTCGGCCCCACGTGCGTGCCTTGGGTGGGCGCAGCGTCTGACCGGCCTCGTCCTCGAAGCAGATCCACGCCCTGCGCTGCGCCGCTACCGTTTTCCCGCCGGCCACACCTCCCGCCGCCACGTCATCACCGCGCCCTCGTCGCGTTCCACCGGCCGATGCTTCGGGACCTGCACCGACCAGCCGATGCGGTGCAGCAGGTACGACGTGCCGCGCAGCGTGTACCGGGTGCGGAACATCCGTGCGATCAGGTCCGACACCCGCGCCAAGGTCCAGCGTTGATCGTCACCGAAGCCGTGCGCGGCCGGCCCCTCATCCAACGCTTCGGCCAGCCGTCGCAGCCGAGGCTCATCCAGGCGACACCGCGACCCACCGGGCCCTTTCGACGCAAGGGCGTCCTCGCCTCCAGCCCGCCACTGCTGCCGCCAGCCGTACACCGCGGTCTGCGACACCCGCAACCGCGCCGCGATCTCTGGCACCGACACACCCTCGGCGAACCACCCGGCCGCTTGCCGCCGCACCGCCTCACGCTTGGCCCGCCGCCGCGCCGACAGACCACCACCATCGGGATACCTCATACCACCGGGCACTACTCATGATCGGCAGGATCACGCCACCACAGTGGACCAAGCTGACCATTCAAGATCTGTAGCGCGGAAAGCGGGGAGCCCGGAGGGCCGCCGCCGAACGACAGGCCGTTGACCGGTGTGGTGGTGGGCCGGCAGCCGGCCGGGCCGCGCGGCCAAGAGCCCGCGCGGCGTAGGGGAGCGCACGCCGGCCGCGTCGGCGAGCTGGCGGCGGTCGCGGGGTGGCGGTTACTGCGCCTCCGGCGGGGGCGCTCCGGCTCCAGGATGGCCGGGGCTACGCCGGCGCGTTGCGGTCCGTGGGTGGTTGCGGTAGGCCATCCCGCCTGCCATCGACCCGGGCGAGCCGAGCAGACCACCGCCCGACCCGCCAGCGCCCGTACGAGCCGTCAAGGTCCGCTTGACGTGGCGGGCCGGGCGGCGGCCCGCTCCCAAGAGGCGGGTCGACGGCAGACGGGATGGCGAGCCGGTTGCTGGTTGCTGCGCCAACGGGCATAGATGATCTATGGTGCCTGACATGGACGCAACGGCTGCCCAGCCGATGGAGGCCCTCATGATTCTGCGTGAATTCCTGTATGTCGACACGGACAAGGTCAAGTCGTTGGTAGCTCAGATGGATGGAGGGGTAGTCGAGGAGGTGAAGGAAACACAGAAAAAAGAAGGCAAAGGCGGGATCGGAGTAAGGGGATTTGCCACTCGCGAGGGTGTCTGGAGCAAAGAGGAGAGCGCCAGCAAGTCGGCCGCTGATGCCGTCTTTCCAACGCTGGAGGACGAACTCTATTCACAGGGCTATCTGGCCGACATTTCGGACGACCTGAGCGCACTTACCGAGGAGACATTCGACCAGTTCGGCAGCTCGTATCCGCCTGGTTCCATTGTGCGTATTACCGCGCCCGGTCGACTGTTTGATGCTAGGTATGTGACTCAAGTTCTAGCAGGTATCAGCGCCGTCGTTAACGGCCTGGTGACGTTTGACCCGAGTATCCTAACAGCGAAAACTTCACAACAGGGAAGAGGTGGGAGTCAGCAGCGGAGTTCGCGCGCAAGCAAGGAAAGGGCGAAAGTAGGCGATGACAGTAGCCAGCTAGAGGACGCTATTCTTGAGTACCCCGAAATCGGGGCCCTCGGTAGCACTACGGCTGAACACTTGCGTGCCATTGTGCAGATTTCTCGGGGCATGTTCAACCCCGGACTGCATATGCACATCAGCGCGGGGGCGGATGCCAGGGTCGCCATTACTGCGCGCCTCCAGGAAGGTCGTCGGTTTTTGGACAGCGACGCTGAGATCCTTTTTGCTCGCTACGGAACTGAAGCACAAGACTGGACAATCGTGGGGACCATCGGGACATTTGCCCATGAGGTTAATTCTCAACGGAACGCATCATTCGTTGACGAGCGAACGTCGAGGATCAGTCGCGCTGAAACGTTGAGAACCATTAACGACGTGATGCGTGAAGTGGGAGCAGTGGGAATGGCGGACTTTCCTCGCTACCCCGGATTCTCGATCGTTCCATTTGCTGTCTATCGGCCAATTGGAAGATTGAGGAGTTACGAAGGTTCAGTATCTTCGGGAATCGTATAACGTGCTTAGATAACTGACGCTCAGGCTTTGTTGGCCAGGGCGCTGTGAGGAGGTTGCCGTTGCCGAACGTTCGGGGACGGAAGGACGGTCCTGCCAGCAGCCGGGTGACTAGTTGAGTGACGATCGGCGCGGACGGCAGCGGACAAGCATGGACGATGGCGGACCGTGTTTCCAGGTCAAGGGCCGTAGAGCAGCAGCTCACGTGGCGGTGCTAGTTGCCTGGGGGTCAAGCGCGGCGGCCTCACTCATGTGAACTGCATGGTTCAGTCGCGGTCCCAGTCGGTCGAAGCGCTCAGCGTTGCCGGGACTTTGTCGACCAGCTCTCGCGGTCCCTCGATCAACCAGGTGCGTACACAGCAGCCGCAGCCGCCCTGCGAGACTGAGGTCAGCTTCTCCCGGTGGCTCGCAATCCAAGCTTCGGCCTCAGCAACCTCGCGTCCGTCATCAACGCGAGCCATCATGCTAAATCGAGACATGGTGACACCGTAGTGGCGGCCGGCGCCCTGCCCGGCCGGGTTGGGCCAGCTGTCGACAGCAACGATGACAGCAACGGGCTGGGACGCGGGCAGCCGCCGGCCGACGGGCGCGAACAGTCGTCCGAGGTCGCGGACACGGACGGACGCCGCCAGACGGAGCGCCCAGAACTTGCAAGCGAGGGGGTGACTGATCAGGTGGTCGTTCCGGTTGCGGGTAGCCAGGGACGGCCGGTGGCGAGTTCGGTGAGGGCGTGCATGATGTTGCGGCCGTGCGCG
>NZ_JBFAAF010000089.1:0-25033 GCF_040639595.1 Micromonospora sp. NPDC023814 | reverse complement strand
GTTCGACCCGGCCGACCTGCCTGAGCTCGACGACTGGGCGCGGCTGCGCATCGACACCACCCTGCGCGAGGACGCTCCCACCTGGCACGCCCCACACCGCTTCACCGACCCGCACGGCGGGCTGGAGCGGCGGCGTGGCCGGCCGCGTGCCGGGGCGCGTCCCCCCGAACAGGTCGAGGAAGGGCGAGTCTATGTCGGCGCTGTCGGCCGGTGGCCCTGGGTCGACCGGTGGCGTGCGGCGCTGCACCGGGCGGGGCGCCTGGAAGACGCCGACGCCGCCGTGCCCGGGGGCGGTCACGAGGGCCGGGTCGAGGGCGACCTCGTCCCGCTCCGGCTCATCCGGGTAGTCGAACGACCGCGCACGGTTACCGTGCGAGGCGATCGGACGCCCGGCCGGGGAACCCGGCGTGGAAGAGCGACTCATGCGACCGCCTCACCCGCGTCGTGCGACTGCCTGATCGGCGTACGCCTGGTCATGCCAGTTCCTCCCGGATCCTGATCCGGCTGCCGACCAGGCGGGGGTCCCGCTGCTCGGCGGCCGGCTCCCGGGTCCGCCGCCAGTCGGTCAGCGCGGTGCGGATCACCATGCGCGCCGGCCGGTCCGGGTCGACGTACCGGAAGATGAACGAGGTGGTCACGATGGCCAGCGCGATCTCCCAGGCCGGGAAGAGCTCGACCTGCAGCGTGAACAACCAGTGGATGAACATGTAGAGGGGGACGAGCAGCATGAACAGCCCGTACTGGGCGTAGGGCAGGTGGACCGGAAGGGTGTAGCCGGGCGGCCCGAGGTAGACCAGGCGAGCCCGGTAGATGTCGTCGTCGGTGCGCAGCCGCATGTCGTGCCCGCGCCTATTCGAAGATCAGGTCGATCAGGTAGTCGCCGATGAAGAAGAGTGTGGCGGCTCCGGCGATGAAGGCGAGCCCGACGATCGCGATGGCCGAGCTGGTCAGCACCTTGGAGATCTCGCCCCGGCTGGCCCGCCCGATGAAGATGACGCCCAGCACGGCCAGCAGGATCGGAGCGATCTTGCTGGCGAAGAACGTGACGACACCCTCGGTGTCGATGCCTTTGGGCGCGGGCTCGGCGAGTGGAGTCGACGCCAGGGTGGAGAGCGTGTGGGCGGCGGCGGACGTCACCGTCTCCATCAGCTCGATGGCGATCACTGGAACCTCCCCAAGTCGCGGCCGGCGGCGCCGCGGTGGTGCAGTAGGCATGCCTGGCGGGAACGGTGCTCACTAGCCGCAGCGTCGACGACCCTGCGTTCGTTACCCACCACGGAGGGTGGTGAGCTTTGGGCGGATTTTCCCGCTTCGGCCCTCCCTCCAGGCTTCGCCATCTCGATGCCGGGCAATTCCAAAGCGTACGGGCAGGCCCTCAATGCGACAAGCCGCGAAGAGTCTGCCCGATTCGACCCGGACGACCGATCGTACACCCGTTCGAATGCGCATGTCACTGCCCTCGACCCGGCCCGCCCGGGGTGCTCCGGCCGACCGGTACCGTCTAGTCGTGACCGATCTGGTACGGGCCTCGGCCCCGGTGGTGATGGGCGTCCTCAACGTCACGCCCGACTCGTTCTCCGACGGCGGACGGTACGCCGACCTCGACGCCGCCGTCGGACACGGCGTGCGGTTGCGGGCCGACGGCGCCCACCTGGTGGACGTGGGCGGGGAGTCCACCCGGCCCGGCTCCGACCGGGTCGACGCCGACACCGAGACGGCCCGGGTGCTGCCGGTCGTCCGGGAGCTGGCCGCCGCCGGCGTGCCGATCAGCATCGACACCACCCGCGCGCGGGTCGCCGAGGCGGCCCTCGCCGCCGGCGCGGCGGTGGTCAACGACGTCTCCGGCGGCCTCGCCGACCCCGACATGGCCCGGGTGGTCCGGGACGCCGGCTGCCCCTGGGTGCTGATGCACTGGCGCGGCCACGCCCGCGAGATGGGCGAGCTGGCCCGCTACACCGACGTGGTCGCCGACGTCCGCGCCGAGCTGGGCCGGCGCGTCGACGAGGCGTTGCGGGCCGGTGTCGCCGCCGACCGCATCGTGATCGACCCGGGGCTCGGCTTCGCCAAGACGGCCGCGCACAACTGGGAGCTGAGCGCCCGCCTGCCCGAGCTGCTGGAGCTGGGCTTCCCGCTGCTCTTCGCGTCCAGCCGCAAGGCGTACCTGGGTCGGCTGCTGGCCGGCCCCGACGACGCCCCCCGCCCCACGGACGGCCGGGACGCGGCCACCGTCGCCACCAGCCTGCTCGCGGTGGCGGCCGGCGCCTGGGGCGTCCGTGTGCACGACGTCCGCGCCACCGCGGACGCGCTCGCCGTCTGGCGGGCCACCGGCGCGCCCTGCCTGACGCCCCCGACCACCGGCGCGGCCCACGCGGGCGCCGGCCGGGCGGGCGGCACCGCCGACCACGGAGGAGACCGATGACCGACCGCATCCAACTGACCGGCCTGCGGGCGCACGGCCGGCACGGGGTGTACGACTTCGAACGCGCCCAGGGGCAGGACTTCGTCGTCGACGCCGTCCTGGAGATGGACCTGGCCCCGGCGGCGCGCTCCGACGAGGTGGGCGACACCGTCCACTACGGCGAACTGGCCGAGCGGCTGGTCGCCGTCGTCACCGGCGAGCCGGTCAACCTGATCGAGACGCTCGCCGACCGGTTGCTGACCGTCTGCCTGGCCGACCCCAGGGTCGAGGTCGCCACGGTCACCGTGCACAAGCCGGAGGCGCCCGTCCCGCACGCCTTCACCGACGTGGCCGTCACCATGACCCGGCGGCGCGGCCGGTGACCCGGGCCGTCCTCTCCCTCGGCAGCAACCTCGGCGACCGGCTGGCGCACCTGCGCTCCGCCGTGTCGGCGTTCGGTGACGACGTGCTCCTGGTCTCCGGCGTCTACGAGACTCCACCGTGGGGGGACCAGGACCAGCCCGCGTACCTCAACGCGGTGCTGCTCGCCGAGGACCCGGCCGCGACGCCGCGCGATTGGCTGGAGCGGGCCCGGGCGGCG
Organism: Micromonospora sp. NPDC023814; assembly: GCF_040639595.1. NCBI lineage: Bacteria > Bacillati > Actinomycetota > Actinomycetes > Micromonosporales > Micromonosporaceae > Micromonospora > Micromonospora sp. NPDC023814. The sequence continues at coordinate 22,034 of NZ_JBFAAF010000089.1, read as the reverse complement.
GAGCGCGCCGCGGGCCGGACCCGCGACCCGCAGCGCCGCTTCGGGCCGCGCACCCTGGACGTCGACGTCATCGCCGTCTGGGCGGACGACGAGCCGGTGGTCAGCGACGACCCGGAGCTGACCCTGCCGCACCCCCGGGCGCACCTGCGGGCGTTCGTGCTGCGGCCGTGGATCGACATCCAGCCGTACGGGCGGCTGCCCGGGCACGGCTGGCTGACGGACCTGCTCAACACCGGCCCGGCCGCTGCCGACGCCCTGGATCTGCGCCCCCGGCCGGATCTGGCGATAGAGTCGACGGCATGACCCAGTGGAGCCGGCCGGCATGACGCAGGCGCGATCCCCACGCCCGGGCGGGACGGGTCCGGACCGGTTCCGGATGGGCCCCACCCGGATCTCCACCCTGGTGGTGGCCGGTCTCGGCGCCGCCGCGGTGGCCTGGCTGCTGATCAGCACCCTCTACTACGACTACCTGCCCGACCTGCCGTGGCTGCCGGTGGTCACCCTGGCCGCGCTCGCCGTGCTGGAGGGGTACGCCGCGGTCAACACCCGGGGGCGGATCGAGCGCCGGCCGGGCCGCGATCCGGTCAACCCGCTGCTGGTCGCCCGGTTCGTGGTGCTGGCCAAGGCGTCCTCGCTGGCCGGTGCGATCTTCGCCGGCTTCTACGCCGGGCTGACCGGCTGGCTCTTCGTGGAGCGCACGGACGCCGCGATGGACGACCGGCCGGTCGCCGGCGCCGGCCTGCTCGCCGGGTTGGCCCTGGTGGCGGCGGCGCTCTGGCTGGAGCGCTCCTGCCGCGTCCCCGAGCAGGAGGACGACGAGGACCGCGAGCCCGGCGACCGGGAGAACCGCCCCGGCCCGCGCTGATCCGGGGGTTACGCCCGGCCTCCCGCACGGGTAGCGTGCCTGCGACCGGAGAGCAACGGCCGCCCCGGCCCGCCCGCGCGTCGGACCTGGACGAGCGGCCACGTGGGAGGCGGCGGCTATGGGGTACGACGAACCGGGGCGCGACGCGTCCACCGAGCCGTCGTCCGGCATCCCGGCCGCCGTCCTGGAGAACGTCTTCGACGACCCCGCGCACGGGGAACCCGGCCGGGACCGGTTCGCGGTCCACGTCGTCTGGGAGTTGCTGCTCCTCGTCACGCTGGGCGTCGGGACGTTCCTGCTCTGGCGGGAGAACCCGGACGCGCTGCGCGGCGCCGGGCTGCGCTCGCTGCTGCTGGACGCGGTCGTGCTCGGGCTGCTGGCGCTGGCCGCCGGGCTGAGCCTGCGTACCGCCGCGGTGAACCTGGCGGTGGGCCCGGTGGCGGTCGCCGCCGCGCTGCACATGGCCGAGCAGGGCGACCGGGGCGTCACGGCGGCCACCGGGCCGGCCCTGGCGGTCGCCGCGCTGGGCGGGCTCGCCCTGGCGCTGGCCGTGGTGGTGCTGCACGTCCCCGGCTGGGCCGCCAGCCTCGCCGGTGCGGCGGGGGTCGTCGTGTACATCGAGCAGCGCTCCGCGCCGGTCCTCCCGCAGGGTGACTACGACCCGGGGCGCGGCGCGCTGCACCTCTTCGCCGGGCTCGCGGCCGTCGCCGTGCTCGGCGGCTTGTTAGGGGCGGTGCGGGCGGTCCGCCGGCTGGTCGGCCGCTTCCGCCCCGTCGTCGACCCGGCTCGCCGCCGCGGCGTGGTGGCGGCGGTGGTCGTCTCCGGCGCGCTCGTCTGCTCGACCGTGCTGGCCGCCCTCGCCGGCATGCTCACCGCCACCCGCGCCACCGGGCCGGTCGCGCCCGACGCCGGGCTGGACTGGACGGTGCTGGCGGTCGGCATGGCGCTGCTCGCCGGCACCAGCGCCTACGGCCGGCGGGGCGGCGTGTTCGGCACCCTGCTGGCGGTGTGCCTGGTCGCGGTCTTCGTCGCGTACGCGCAGGCCCGGGGCTGGACGGTGAGCCGGTGGGCGGTCGGCGCGGCGGCGCTCGGGGTGGGACTGCTGGTCACCCGCCTGGTCGAGGCGTACGGGCGGCCGGCGGTCGGCGCGGCGGCGGAACCGGTCCCGGTCGGGGACGGCCGGATCGGCACGGGTTGGGCGGCGCCCCGGCCCGACCCGGTCGGCGACTGGCCGCCCGCCCTGCCGGCGCAGTCCACCGAGAGCCCGGCGGACCCCTGGAGCGTGCCGCGGTGGGAGAGCGGGCCCCGCCGGTGGGAGAGCGACGACCGCTGAGCGGCCACCCCTGGCCGGCCGCGGGGCGGGCCGGCGGTGCCGGCCGGTGTCGCGTCCACCCTGCCGGCGGTGATCTCGGCGGTTAGGCTCGGCGGCATGACCGACACACCATCGACCTCCGCCGGCCCGTCGTTCGAGGAGCTCGACGCGCTGTCCACTGAGGAACTGCGGGAGCGGGCCTTCGCGGTCGCCCGGGAGCGCCGCGACGTGGGCTTCTTCTGGTCGGTGCTGCGGCACCTGCCGAACGCGGACGAGGCCGCCGCCCTGGACGGCGCGCCCAACTCGGTGGGACCGACGATCGACGAGGCCGCGGCGCTGTGGCGGGAGCTGACCGGGCACGGCTACGAGGAGTCGGCGCCGCTGCTGCGGGCCGCCTTCATCGACTACCTGATGACGCACCCGCGGAAGTGACGGTGGCCGACGGGCTCCGGCAGGTTTGCTCCCCGAGGTCCGCCGGGAACTGATCCGATCATGGCGCTCACCAACCCGCCGCGGGCCGGCGGCCGCTACGGGACGGCGGCGGGCACCGGCGCGCTCGCCGCGCTCCTGCTGGTCGCGGTCTGCGGCAGCCCGGCGTACGTCGGCTGGGCCGCCGGCACCGACCCGACCTCCGCCGGCGGCTGGTTCCTGCAACTGCTGGCCTGGCCGGCCTGGCGGTTCGACGGCGGCGATGCCTCCGGCGGCCTGCTCGTCGCGAACCTGCGGGCCGTCCTGCTGGTGATCCTCGCGGTGGTCTTCCTCTACCTGCTGCCCGCCACGCAGGTGGCCCGGGTGCAGGGGTCGGCGAGCCAGTTCTTCTCCGGCTGGGCCGCCTACGTCCTGGCCGGCGGCTTCGCCTCGCTGCTCGCCGCCTTCCTCGGCCCCGAGCCGGCGCTGCTCACCGCCATCCAGTCGGCCGGCACCGGCGCGACGTACGGCTTCCTCTCCGGCTGGATCGTCGGCACGGCCAGCCTCGGCGGCCGGGCCTGACCCGCCGGCCCGCGATCCCCCCGTCGTCCGACCCGGCCCCGTTGCCCGCGACCCCCCCCCGGCGTCGGGGCGGCCGGGCCGGTCACCGGTCGGGCCGGCCCAGTTCGAGCAGTCGCGTCCGGCTGAGCAGGCCCACCGGCCGCCCCTCGTCGGTCACCACCACCCGGTCCGCGGCCGAGGTCAGCAGCGCCCCCAGCGCGTCGTACGCCGAGCCGCCCCGCGACACCGTCGGCAGCTCGGCCACCCCGGTCGTCGGCAGCGGTTCGACGGCCGCGCCGGTCAGCGGGGTGACCGCCAGCCGGCGGATGCCCCGGTCGGTGCCGACGAACTCGCGGACGAAGGGCGTGGCGGGCGCCCCGAGCACGGCGGCCGGGGTGTCGTACTGCTCCAGGCGACCGCCCTGAGAGAGCACCGCGATCCGGTCGCCCAGCCGGACCGCCTCGTCGAGGTCGTGGGTGACCAGCACGATCGTCTTGCGCACCTCGGCCTGCAACCGCAGGAACTCCTCCTGCAACCGGGTCCGGGCGATCGGGTCGACGGCCGAGAACGGCTCGTCCATCAGCAGCACCACCGGGTCGGCGGCGAGGGCCCTCGCCACCCCGACCCGCTGCCGCTGGCCGCCGGAGAGCTCGTGCGGGTAGCGGCGGCCGAACGTCGCCGGGTCGAGCCCCACCAGTTCCAGCAGCTCGTCGACCCGGCGGCGGCTGCGCTCGCGGGGCCAGCCGAGCAGCCGGGGCACGGTGGCGACGTTGGCGCTGACCGTCTGGTGCGGGAAGAGCCCGACGTTCTGGATCACGTAGCCGATCCGGCGGCGCAGCCGAACCGGGTCCACCCGGGTGACGTCCTCGCCGTCGAGCAGGATGCGGCCACCGGTCGGCTCGATCAGCCGGTTGACCATCCGCAGCACCGTCGACTTGCCGCAGCCCGACGGTCCGATGAGCACCACCAGCTCGCCGGCGGCGATGTCGAGGCTCAGCTCGCGTACGGCCTCGGTGCCGTCCGGGTAGCGCTTGTGGATGCCCTCCAGCGCGATGGACGCCGCACGCGGCCCGCCGTGATCCGTGGTTGCCGGGGTAACGTCCACACATGTCCTTCCGCCTGAGCTACCGGGCCGACCCGGGTAACCCGTGGTTCTCCTGGCAGTACGTGCGGGACAACTCTGACACGATCCTCGCCGCCGTGCGGGAGCACGCCTCGCTGACGGTGCGCGCGGTGCTGATCGCCGCCCTGGTCGCCGTGCCGCTGGCCGTGGCCGCGTACTGGTTCCGCTCGCTGGCCGGGCCGGTGCTGGCTGTCACCGGGGTGCTCTACACGGTGCCGTCGCTGGCGCTGTTCGCGTTCATCGCGCCCTACCTGGGCATCGGGGCGGTGACGGCGCTGAGCGTGGTGGTCCTCTACGCGCTGCTGGTGATCGTCCGCAACGCCCTCGCCGGGCTCAACCAGGTGCCTCCCGAGGTGCGTGAGGCGGCCGAGGGGATGGGGTACGGCCGCTGGGGCCGGCTGTTCCGGGTCGAGCTGCCGCTGGCCCTGCCGGGCATCCTCACCGGCCTGCGGCTGGCCACGGTCTCCACGGTGGCCCTGGTGACCGTGGGCGTGGTGATCGGGCGGGGCGGCCTCGGGCAGCTGATCTTCGCCGGCTTCCAGAACAACTTCTACAAGGCGCAGATCATGACGGGGACGCTGCTCTGCGTCCTGCTCGCCCTGGTGCTCGATCTGATCCTGGCCGGCGTGGGCCGGCTGCTGTCCCCCTGGCTGCGGAGCAGGGCGGCGTGAGCGCTCGGAACGCCGCGCGGCGCGGTCCCGCGGTCGCGAACGGAGGGCGGGCCCGATGAACCCCGTCGAGGCGGCGCTGGTCTGGCTCAACGACCCGCTGAACTGGACCAATCCGGGCGGGATCCTGGAGCGGCTCGGCGAGCACCTGTCGATGTCGGCGGCGGCGGTGGCGCTGGGCTGCCTGATCGCCTGGCCGATCGGGCTCTGGCTCGGGCACACGGGTCGGGGCGGGGGCCTGGTGGTGCTGGTGTCGAACGTCACGCTCGCCGTGCCGACGCTGGCCCTGCTCACCATCCTGCCGCTGACCTTCCTCGGCTTCGGCCAGCCGTCGGTGGTGGTCGCGCTGGCCGTCTTCGCGGTGCCGCCGCTGCTGGCCAACGCGTACACGGGGGTGCGGCAGGTCGATCCGGAGGCCCGGGACGCGGCGCGCGGCATGGGCTTCTCCGGGTGGCAGTTGCTGCGCCGGGTCGAGCTGCCGCTGGCGGTGCCCTACCTGGCGGCCGGATTCCGCACGGCGGCGGTGCAGGTGGTGGCGACCGCCGCGCTGGCCTCCTTCGTCAACGGCGGCGGTCTCGGGCAGATCATCCGCGCCGGGTTCGGGCTGGACATCGCCGCCGGCGGCGGCCAGATCCTCGCCGGCGGCGTGCTGGTGGCCGGGCTCGCCGTCCTGGTCGAGCTGGTGCTGGCCCTGGTCGAGCGGCTGGTCACCCCCCGCCCGCTGCGGGCCACCCGCCGCCGGGCCCGCCGCCGCGCGGCGGACGCGCTGGCCGGCGGCTGAGCTCCGGTCCGCCCCGGGCGGGACGCCACATTCGGGAGTGCCCGCCGACGCACGCCGACGCCCGCTGCCGCTCACCGACGCCCGCTGCCGGGTTGCCGTCGACGGGTGACGATCCGGTGACAAAGCTTTCCTCGGGTTGTCGGACGCGTGTGGAAGATGTTGGGTGGAAAATCGCGGGCGGCCGGAAGGGGCCGCCTGGCGGACACAGCGGGCGGCCGGACAGGGATCGCCCGTCGGACACGCGGCCGGCCCGGACGGGTCGCGCCGGGACACGGAAGGCGGGCACTGATGCGCGCACGTACACGACTGGCGGTCGGTGCGGTGGGAACCCTCGCCGCGGCGGGGCTGCTGACCGGATGCGGCGACGCCGGCTCCTCCGGCACGGACGCCCCGGAGCAGGCGGCCTCCGGGGCCGGCTGCGCCCCGGTCGCCGGTGACCAGCTCGTCGTCCTCGACGACGACAAGAAGCTCCAGAACACCGACAACGTCATCCCGGCGGTCAACGCCAAGGCGGCCAACCCGCAGCTGCTCGCGGCGCTGGACAAGGTCTCGGCGGCGCTCGACACGCCGAAGCTGATCCAGCTCAACAAGGCCGTCGACGTGGACCGCAAGACGGCACAGAAGGCGGCCGAGGAGTTCGCCGCGGCCAACGGCGTCACCACGGGCATCGCCAAGGGGCCCGGCGGTCAGATCGTGATCGGCGCGGCCAACTTCACGGAGAACGAGATCCTGGCCGAGCTCTACAAGATCGCGCTGACCGCCGCCGGCTACGAGGCCAAGGTGCAGCAGATCGGCAACCGCGAGCTCTACGAGCCGGCCCTGGAACGGGGCGAGATCCAGGTGGTCCCCGAGTACGCGGCGACCATGGCCGAGTTCCTCAACACCAAGGCCAACGGCAAGGACGCCCAGCCGGTGTCCTCGCCCGAGCTGGAGAAGACCGTCGCCGCGCTGAAGGCCGCCGGCGACAAGGTGGGCCTCGTCTTCGGCACGCCCGCCGCCGCCCAGGACCAGAACGCCTTCGCCGTGACGAAGACCTTCGCCGACAAGTACGGCGTCCGCACGCTCTCGGACCTGGCGGCCAAGTGCTCGGGCCAGGCCACCGTGCTGGCCGGGCCGCCGGAGTGCCCGCAGCGGCCGAAGTGCGGGGCCGGGCTGGTCCAGGTCTACGACTTCAAGGCCGGCTCGTTCAGCTCGCTGGACCAGGGCGGCCCGCAGACCAAGAACGCCCTGAAGACCGGTGCCGCCAGCGTGGGCCTGGTCTTCTCCTCGGACGGCGCGCTGGCCGCCAGCTGATCCCCGGCCGGTCGCCGGCGGCCCCGCGCCGTCGGCGACCGGCTGCGCCGTCCCGTCCCGCCGGGCCTCTCCAGCCGTTTCCAGGCGGGGGAACTCTCGGTAGGCTGCGGACCCATGCCAGCTTCGGTCGCCCCCGCCGACAAGCGCAATCCACCGCTGCTCGCCGTGCTCTTCTGGATCGGCGTCGCGCTGGCGCCGGTGGCGGCGCTGATCCTGCTCGTCGCCGACGGCAACGGTCCGCTGCGGTTCGCCGCCGTGCTCGCCATCCTGGCCGTGGTCCTGATCGGCCTGTCGATCGCGTTGCGCGCCGACGGCGCCGGCCCGGCCCGCACCGAGGAACTGCTGGACGAGATGGAGCAGCTCCGCCACGAGCTGCGCGGAGAGATCGTGGCGGCCGCCCAGCGCGGCAACCAGGCGCTCGACCAGGCCCAGCGGGCCCAGGAGGCGGTCGCCGCGCTACGCCGGCGGCTGGACGCCAGCAGCGCCGCGCTGGCCGGAATCGACGACCAGGCCGATGCCGGCCGGGGCCCGGGATCCGCCGACGACGGGTTCGCCGGCCGGGGACGGGCGCCGGGCCAGGACGATCCGGCGCCCGGCTGGGGACGCGCCGACCGGGACGACGAGGAGCCCGCCCGCCGGCCCCAGCCGGGCCCGCGCGCCGAGCGGCCGGCGGCCCAGGCCGGGGCGTACGGCGCGGACCGGCCCACCGGCGGGTACGGCGGGGATCGGCCCGCCACCACCGGGTCCGCCGGGGTGTACGGCGGGGACCGACCCGCCGGCGGAGCGGCCGGGGTGTACGGGGCGGCCCGGCCGGCGGAGCCCGAGAGCCAGCCCGCCGCGCGCCCACTCGGGGTGGTGCGGCACACCGAGACCGTGCACGTCACCACCCGGCACACCATCGTGGACGGTGGCGCGTCCGTGCCCGGCGACCCCGGCACCCGGTACGGCGACGGGTACGCGGGACGGTGGTCTCCGGCGCCGGAGGAGCGGCCGTGGTCCGGCGAGTCGGACGACCGGTCCCGGGCCGGCCACGGCGACCCGGCGGACCGTTCGCGGCGCGACGACGACCGTTCCCGGCGGAACGACGACCGGTCGTGGGCGACGGCCGGCGCGCCCCGGGACGAGGACCGGTCGCGGTCGCGCGACGGGGGCGAGTGGTCCGGGCAGGGGACCGACCGCGAGTGGCCGGGCCGACGGGGCGAACGCGGGCAGCGGCAGGAGCGCGGGCAGCAGTGGGACGACCGGGGCCGGGACGGCACGGGCGGGCCGGCGGCCTGGGCCGCGCCGGCCGAGCAGCCGGGGCGGGGCCGGCCGCAGCAGCCCGACGAGGCGGGGCCGGAGAACGGTGGGTACTGGTCGGAGTTGCGCGCCGGTGACCGGTGGGCGGCCGTGCGGGACGACGACCGGGGCCGGGAACTGCGGGTCGGGGAGCGGCGGGCCGAGGTGCACGCGGACGCCACCGGCACCGAGTACCGGGTCGCGGACCGCTGGGCGACGGTCCGCCGGGACGAGCCGCGCCGGGACCGGGCGGACGACGGATGGCGGGGCGGCTGGGCGGAGCCGGGGGACGCGCCGGCGCTGCCGGCCGGCGGGGTGCCGGTGCCCGAGGAGTGGCGCCCGCCCCGCCAGCGCGGGCACCAGCCCGAGGCGCACCGCGCCCGCCAGCCGGAGCCCGAGCCGGAGCGGTACGGCCGGCGGCCGGAGGAGCGCTACGGCTACCCGCCGCAGGACGACGCCCCCCGCGCGGGCGGCTCGCGTTCGGCCGACCGCTGGCGCTGACCGGCGACCGGGGCCGCGCGGGTCACTTGTCGATGTCGCCGACCACGAAGAACATCGAGCCGAGGATGGCGATCAGGTCCGACACCAGGCAGCCGGGGAGCAGGGTGGCCAGCGCCTGCACGTTCGCGTACGACGCGGTGCGCAGCTTGAGCCGCCACGGCGTCTTCTCGCCCCGGGAGACCAGGTAGTAGCCGTTGATGCCGAGCGGGTTCTCGGTCCACGCGTAGGTGTGTCCCTCGGGCGCCTTGAGCACCTTCGGCAGCCGGGTGTTGACCGGCCCGGTGAGCCGGTCCACCCGGTCCAGGCACTGCTCGGCGAGGTCGAGCGAGGCGTACACCTGGTCGAGCAGCACCTCGAAGCGGGCGTGGCAGTCCCCGGCGGTCTTCGTCACCACCGGCACGTCCAACTGGTCGTAGGCCAGGTAGGGCTCGTCGCGGCGCAGGTCGAGGTCGAGGCCGGAGGCCCGGGCGACCGGCCCGGACGCGCCGAACGCGGCGGCGTCCGCCGCCGTGAGCACGCCGACGCCGACCGTGCGGGCCAGGAAGATCTCGTTGCGCCGGATCAGGTTGTCCAGGTCCGGCATGCGTCCGCGGACCTCCGCGATGGCGGCCCGCGCCCGGCCGGTCCAGCCGGACGGCACCTCCTCCTTGAGGCCGCCCACCCGGTTGAACATGTAGTGGATCCGGCCGCCGGAGACCTCCTCCATCACGGCCTGGATCGTCTCCCGCTCGCGGAACGCGTAGAACATCGGCGTGATCGCGCCGATCTCCAGCGGGTAGGAGCCGAGGAACATCAGGTGGTTGAGCACCCGGTTCAGCTCCGCGAGGGCCATCCGCAGCCAGGTGGCCCGTTCCGGCACCTCCATGCCCATCAGCCGCTCCACGGCGAGCACCACGCCCAGCTCGTTGGAGAAGGCCGAGAGCCAGTCGTGCCGGTTGGCCAGCACGATGATCTGCCGGTAGTCGCGGACCTCGAAGAGCTTCTCCGCGCCCCGGTGCATGTAGCCGACGATCGGCTCGCAGGCCACCACGCGCTCGCCGTCGAGCACCAGCCTCAGCCGGAGCACGCCGTGGGTGGAGGGGTGCTGCGGCCCGATGTTGAGCACCATGTCGGTGCCGAGCTGCTCCCCGCCGGTGCCCGCCACCAGGCCGGCCCCGGTGCCGACAGTCAGCTCGCGGAGGTCGCCGGCGTCCGTGGTCATGCCCGTCATCGTGCCATGAACCGCTCGGGGTCGACGCCGACCGGTTGCCGCAGCCACCAGTGCCCGCCCAGCCCGGCCGGGTCGGTCAGCTCCGCCATCGCCGAGGCGGCGGCGAGCGCCCGCACGTACCCGACCGGGTCGCTGGCGGCCAGGCTCAGCGCCGGTCGCCCGCCGTCGGCCCCGAGCGCCCGCAGCGCCTCCCGCTGCGACACCAGGTCGTACGCGCACCGGGCGACCCGCCCACCGGCGGAGGCGACGGAGTCGACGGCGACGTGTGCGGTGACGTCGCGGGTCCCGTCGGGCACCGGCGGCACCTGCCGCCCAGCCCGGTACCCGGTCAACGTCCCGTCCACGGGCCGGCCGCCTCGCAGGTGTCCGTAGTCCACGGCCAACGCCAGCCCCCGGTCGACGTGGCGCACGGCGTCCGCCCAGGCCTCGTCGCGCGTCCGGCCGATCTCGGCTCGCACCCCGGTGGGGGGTTCCGGGCGGCCCGACCCGCTCCGGGCGGTCAGGCTTGATCCCTCCGCGGGTCGGGCCGCCCGGAACCCCGACCCGGTCGAGCCGACCCCGTCCGCCACGGTCCGAGGCAGGAAGCCCGGGGCATCTTCCGCCGGCAGCGGCCACCACGTGGTCAGCCAGGCGGCGTCGTCCGGGCTGACCGGATCACCCAGGGCCTCCGCACCGGAGGTGGGGTCAACCAGGAGGTAGCGCCATCCGTCGTCGGCGGGGACGGCAACGTCCAAGGGGACGTTGTCCAGCCACTCGGTTGCCACGAGCACCCCGGTGATGCCCTCAGGGATGTCGCTCCTCCAGGCGATCTGTCCGGGCAGGCCCTCGGGGCGCGGGGCAAGTTCGACGGCGGTGAGGCGTACCCGACGGGCGAGCGCAACCGGCGCGGACGGGGCGGGACCGGCGGACGGCGGGCCGGACGAGGGCGAGGGCCGGGGGGCGGCCGAGGGAGTCGGGGTTGCCGGGGAGCCCGCCCGCGGAGGGATCAAGCCTGACCGCCCGGAGCGGGCGGGCTCCCCGGCAACCCCCAACGCGGCGGAGAGTGCGCGCAGCAGCTCGCCCCGGCCGGCTCCCACGTCGACGACGGAGAGGACGGGGGGGTGGTCGAGGGCGGCGTCGACCTGCTCGACGAGCCGCAGCAGCGCGGCGGCGAAGGCGGGCGACGCGTGGACGCTGGTGCGGAAGTGGTCGGCCGGGCCGGAGCCGGAGACGAAGAACCCGCCCGGCCCGTAGAGCGCCCGGTCCATGGCGTCCCGCCAGCGGACCGGCATCAGTTCATCCCTCGTCCCGCGTGGACGACCAGATCTCCAGTATGGGGTCGGACGGTCGGAGCGCGTCGAGGTCGGGGGCCGCCCGCCCGGCGCGGGCGGAGATGACGCCCACCGCCTCCCGGAACCCGTCGACCGTCTCGCCGACCTCCATGAACTCGCCCGACACGTGGGTGACCTCGAAGTACCGGAACCGGTGCTCCTCGGGGGGCAACGCGGCGACCGAGACGTGTTGGATCTCCGACCAGGGCCAGCCGAAGCTGTGCCGGGCGTCCTCCGTCCGGATCCCGATTTCGTCCACCACGACCCGCTCCGTCACAGGCGGCACTGTAGCCGCAGCCGGCCGCCCGCGCCGCCGGGAACGCCCCCGCGCACCGCCCGGTGAAGGTTTTCACAGACCCTGTTTCGGCTCCGTCACGGCGGCGCATACTTGCGATCGACCGGTACCCCCTTCGAGGACTGGATCGTTGCCATGAGCGCACCGCTGCGCCCGCAGGCGGCCACCCCGCGTACGGCCGCCGTACCGTCGGGCGGCGCCACATCCGGCGCCCCGCTCTCCTTCCCGCGCACGCTCACCGTCGGCGTCGTCGGCGCCGGCCGGGTCGGCGCGGCGCTGGGCGCCGCGCTCGTCGCCGCCGGCCACCGGGTGGCCGCCGCCTCCGGCGGCTCCGGCGCCTCGCGGGCCCGGCTGGCGCTGCTGCTGCCCCGGGTGCCCCGCCGCTCCGCCGCCGCGGTGGCCCGCGCGGCCACCGACCTGCTGCTGCTCGCCGTGCCGGACGACGCGCTCGCCGGGGTCGTCACCGACCTGGCCGACAGCGGCGCGCTGCGTCCCGGCCAGGTCGTGGCGCACGTCTCCGGCGCGCACGGGCTGGCCGTGCTCGCCCCGGCCGCCGCGGCGGGCGCCCGGCCGCTCGCCCTGCACCCCGCCATGACCTTCACCGGTACGCCGGACGACCTCGCCCGGCTGGCCGGCATCTCGTACGGCGTGACGGCCCCGGCGGAGCTGCGCCCCCTGGCCGCCCGGCTGGTCGCCGACCTCGGTGGGGTGCCGGAGTGGGTCGGCGAGGCCGACCGGCCGCTCTACCACGCGGCGCTGGCGCACGGTGCCAACCACCTGGTGACCCTGGTCAACGAGGCGGCCGACCGGCTGCGCGACGCCGGGGTGGCCCAGCCGGAGAAGGTGCTCGCCCCGCTGCTGCGGGCCGCCCTGGAGAACGCGCTGCGCCTCGGCGACGACGCGCTGACCGGGCCAGTGTCCCGGGGCGACGCCGGCACGGTCGAGCGGCACCTGGCCCGGCTCGCCGCCACCGCACCCGAGTCGGTCGCGCCCTACCTGGCCCTGGCCCGGCGTACGGCCGACCGGGCCATCGCCGCCGGCCGGCTCCGCCCGGTCGACGCGGAGTCGCTGCTCGGCGTGCTGGCCGGGACCCGGCGGGAGGTGGCCGCGTGAACGGGCCGACGGTGGACGGAGGGGACCGCGTGACGGAGTTGGTGCACACCCGCGCCGAGCTGGCCGCGGCGCGGGACGGGCTCAAGGGCACTGTCGGCGTCGTGATGACCATGGGCGCCCTGCACTCCGGGCACGAGACGCTGCTGCGGGCGGCCCGGGAGCGGGCCGACCACGTGCTCGTCACGATCTTCGTCAACCCGCTCCAGTTCGGGCCGAACGAGGACTTCGACCGTTACCCGCGCACCCTCGACGCCGACCTGGAGATCTGCCGGCGGGCGGGTGCCGACGTGGTGTTCGCCCCATCGGTGGCGGACATGTACCCGGACGGCCAGCCCCGCGTCCGGGTCAACCCGGGTCCGCTCGGCGAGGACCTGGAGGGGCAGAGCCGCCCCGGGTTCTTCCACGGGGTGCTGACGGTGGTGCTGAAGCTGCTCCAGCTCACCCGCCCCGACCTGGCGTTCTTCGGCGAGAAGGACTACCAGCAGCTCACCCTGGTGCGGCGGATGGCCCGGGATCTCGACGTGCCGGTCGAGGTGGTCGGCGTGCCCACCGTGCGGGAGCCCGACGGGCTCGCCCTGTCCAGCCGCAACCGCTACCTGTCCCCGGCCGAGCGGGAGACCGCGTTGAGCCTGTCGGCGGCGCTGCGGGCCGGTGCCGAGGCCGCCGACGCGGGCGGTGACGCGGGGGCCGTGCTCGCCGCCGCGCACGCCGCCTTCGGCGCCGGTACGCCCGGCGCGCGGCTCGACTACCTGGTGCTCACCGACCCGGACCTGGAGCCGGGGCCGGTGTCCGGTCCGGCGCGGCTGCTCGTCGCCGCCTGGGTCGGCGGCACCCGGCTGATCGACAATGCGGCGATCCGGCTCGCCCCCCGTTCCTGAACCCGACCCGCACCACGTTTCCGCGAAAGGCATCCCGATGCTGCGCACCATGCTCAAGTCGAAGATCCACCGGGCCACGGTGACCCAGGCCGACCTGCACTACGTCGGCTCGGTGACCGTCGACGAGGACCTGCTCGACGCCGCCGACCTGATCCCCGGCGAGCAGGTGGCGATCGTGGACATCACCAACGGGGCCCGGCTGGAGACGTACGTGATCCCGGGCGAGCGGGGCAGCGGCGTGATCGGCATCAACGGTGCCGCCGCCCACCTGGTGCACCCGGGTGACCTGGTCATCCTCATCTCGTACGGGCAGATGGACGACGCCGAGTCCCGGGCCTACCGGCCGAGGGTCGTGCACGTCGACGCCGACAACCGGATCGTCGAGCTGAACACCGACCCCACCACCGCCGCCCCCGGCACCGCCGGCGCCCCCGTCCCCAACCCCTACGCCGCCGTCTGACCCGCCCCTCCCCCTCCCGCATTTCCCCGCGATCTTGCACTTTCGGCCCGGCTTTTGTCGCCATAAGCCCCATTTGTCCGGGCGATAACTGCAAGATCGCGGCGTACGGGGTGTGCGGAGGGGACGCGAGCGCGGTCTGTCGCCGAGAGGTGGCGGTGGGTAGTCTGGGTGCCCGTCGGAGAGACGCGGTGGCTGGGGGAGGCCGCGATGCGCCGTTCGATGACCACCCTGCTCGCCGCCGTGAGCGCGGCAGTCCTCCTGGTCGGCTGCGCCGGCTCCGCCGGGCTGGACGGTGACCTGGCCGACGACTGGGCGGCCCTGCCCGCGCCCGGCCCGTTCACCCCGGCCGCCGGCGTCTGCCAGGCCGCCGACTTCACCGACGTGGTGACCCTGGCGGCGTACGCGCCGGTGGACTGCGCCGCGCCGCACCGGGTCGAGACCGTGCACGTGGGCGCCTTTCCGGCCGAGCGGGCCACCCCGCCGTCGGGCGGCTCGGCCGAGCTGCGGGGCGCGTTCGCCGACTGCGACGCCCGCGCCACCGGGCACGTCGGCGACGACTGGCGAGCCGGGCGGCTCCGGCTGGCGGTGGCCCTGCCGTCCGGGCCCGGCTGGGCGGCCGGCTCCCGCTGGTACCGGTGCGACCTGACCGAGGTGAGCACCGTCGAGGCCGCCGCCACGGTGGTCACCCGCTCCGGCAGCCTGCGGGACGCGCTGCGCGGGCCGTCGCCGCTGCGGCTGGCCTGCCAGCAGACCCGGGCCGGCGGAGGGGCGGTGCGGACGCTGCTCCCCGTCGACTGCGTCACCCGGCACGACGCCGAGTTCGTCGGGGTGTGGCGGGCGCCGGACCGCCCGTACCCGACCCGGGCCGCCGACTGGGCCCCGCTCTACGCCGGCTGCCGCTCCGTGCTGGGCCGCTACGTGGGGGTGCCCGACGACGCGGACCTGCGCTTCCGCAGCGGGGTGGTGGTGCGACCGCCGGGGGCGGGGCGCTGGCGCGTCGGCGACCGCGGCGTCCGCTGCTACCTGTGGCTCGACGACCGTACGGTGACCGGCTCCCTGAGGGGCGCGGGCCCGGCCGCCCTGCCGGTCCGGACGAGGTAGGCCCCCACCCGGCCGCCGGACGCGATGGTCCAAACCACTCGTCCCGCCCCCGCCGCCCCCCGCGAGGGCCCTTCGGGTTGACTGTGGGCATGGACCTTCCGACCGTGGACCTGCCGGCGCTGCCCCGACTGCTGGCCGCCCCCGCGCCCGGCTGGGTGGAGACCACCGACGTGATCGTGGTCGGCTCCGGGGTGGCGGGACTCACCGCCGCGCTGCACCTGCGGGAGGCGGGCCTGCACGTCACCGTGGTCACGAAGGTCAACATCGACGAGGGTTCGACCCGCTGGGCGCAGGGCGGCATCGCCGCCGTGCTCGACCCGCACGACACCCCGGCCGCGCACGCCTCGGACACGGAGATCGCCGGCGTCGGGCTGTGCGACCCGGCGGCGGTGCGGGTGCTGGTCGAGGAGGGCCCGACCCGGCTGCGCGAGCTGATGCGGATCGGGGCGGAGTTCGACCGCAACCCGGACGGCTCGTTGATGCTCACCCGCGAGGGCGGGCACCGGGCGGACCGGATCGTGCACGCCGGCGGCGACGCCACCGGGGCCGAGGTCCAGCGGGCCCTGCACGCCGCCGGCCGCCGCGACCCGTGGATCCGGCTGGTCGAGCACGCCCTGGTGCTGGACCTGCTGCGCGCGCCCGGCGACGGCCCGGGCGGGCTCGGCGCGGCCTGCGGCATCACCCTGCACGTGCTCGGCGAGGGCAGCGAGGACGGGGTGGGGGCCATCCTGGCCCGGGCGGTCGTCCTGGCCACCGGCGGAATGGGCCAGATCTACGCGGCCACCACCAACCCGGCCGTCTCGACCGGGGACGGGGTGGCGCTGGCGATGCGCGCCGGCGCGGCGGTGACCGACGTGGAGTTCGTCCAGTTCCACCCGACCGCGCTGATCACCCCGGCCGGTGCGGGCGTGCCGGGCGCCGGGCACGCCCAGCAGCCGCTCGTCTCCGAGGCCCTGCGCGGCGAGGGCGCCCACCTGGTCGACGGCGACGGCAAGCGGTTCATGGTCGGGCAGCACGAGCTGGCCGAGCTGGCGCCCCGGGACGTGGTGGCCAAGGGCATCCACCGGGTGCTGCTGGCCACCGGCGCGGACCACGTCTTCCTCGACGCCCGGCACCTGGGCGGCGACTTCCTGGCCCGGCGCTTCCCGACCATCGTCGCGTCCTGCCTGGCCATCGGGGTCGACCCGGCGACCGACCTGATCCCGGTCGCCCCGGCCGCCCACTACGCCTCCGGCGGCGTCCGCACCGACCTGCGCGGCCGCACCTCCATCCCCGGCCTGTACGCCTGCGGCGAGGTCGCGTGCACGGGCGTGCACGGCGCGAACCGGCTGGCCAGCAACTCCCTGCTGGAGGGGCTGGTGTTCTCCCGGCGGATCGCCGAGGACGTCGCCGTCGGGCTGCCGGAGCAGGCCCAACCGGCGTCGACCGGCGCCTGGGTCGGCGGCGAGGGCTGGGTGGTGCCGGCCGAGGCGACGCCGACCGTGCAACGGGCGATGACCCGGGGCGCGGGCGTGCTCCGCTCGGCGCAGACCCTCGCGGGGACCGCCGACGCGCTGACCGGGCTCGGCGAGGGCCGGGGCCGGCCCCGGACGGCCGACTGGGAGGCGACGAACCTGATCACCGTGGCGTCGGCGCTGGTCGCCGCCGCGTACGCACGCCGGGAGACCCGGGGCTGCCACTGGCGGGAGGACTTCCCGACGGCCG
This sequence comes from Micromonospora sp. NPDC023814, assembly GCF_040639595.1. Classification (NCBI taxonomy): domain Bacteria; kingdom Bacillati; phylum Actinomycetota; class Actinomycetes; order Micromonosporales; family Micromonosporaceae; genus Micromonospora; species Micromonospora sp. NPDC023814. Next base: position 5,173 of record NZ_JBFAAF010000089.1, on the reverse strand, counting down.
ACGAGCGGTGGCTCGGCCACCTCGTCGGCGCGGTCGGGGCGCAGGGCCGGATGACGTCTCAGTGGGAGGGGATTCGATGACGGAGTCGACGGAGCGGGCGTTGCGGGACGCCGGCCTGGACCCGGCGCAGGTGCGGCGGGTGATCGGGAACGCGCTCGCCGAGGACCTGGGGCCCGACTTCCTGGACGTCACGAGCGTCGCCACCATCCCGGCCGGGCAGACCGACACGGCCGACCTGGTGGCCCGCGCCGACGGCGTGGTGGCCGGGCTGGCCGTGGCGGCGGCCGTCTTCGAGCTGGTCGGCGAGGTGACCGGCGCCGGCCGTACGGTCGAGGTGTCGGTGGTGGCCCACGACGGCGCGCGGGTGGCCCGCGGCGACGTGCTGGCCACGGTGACCGGCCCGACCCGGCTGCTGCTGACCGCCGAGCGGACGGCGCTCAACCTGCTCTGCCGGATGTCCGGGGTGGCCACCCACACGCGGGCCTGGGCGGACGCGCTGGCCGGCACCAAGGCGATGGTGCTCGACACCCGCAAGACCACCCCCGGCCTGCGCGCCCTGGAGAAGTACGCGGTCCGCGCCGGGGGCGGCACGAACAAGCGGATGGGCCTGCACGACGTCGCGATGATCAAGGACAACCACAAGCTGGCGGCGGGCGGGATCACGGCTGCCTTCCGCCGGGTCCGGGAGACCTTCCCGGACGTGCCGGTGCAGGTCGAGGTCGACACGGTCGCCGAGGCGGTGGAGGCCGTCGAGGCCGGGGCGGACTTCCTGCTGCTGGACAACATGACCCCGGAGATGCTCACCGAGGTGGTCGCCGCCGTGGGGGACCGGGCGGAGCTGGAGGCGACCGGCGGGCTGACCCTCGACGTCGCGGCGCGGTACGCGGCGACCGGCGTCGACTTCCTGTCGGTGGGCGCGCTGACCCACTCCTCGCCGATCCTCGACATCGCCATGGACCTGCGCACCGAGTGAACCGGCGGCCGGTCGTTGTCTAGGCTTCGTGCGTGCTGCTCTGCATCGACATCGGAAACACCAACACCGTGCTGGCGACCTTCGACGGCGACAAGCTGGTGCACTCCTGGCGGATCAAGACCGATGCGCGGTCGACGGCGGACGAGCTGGGCCTGAAGTTCCGGGGCCTGCTCGCCGGGGACGCGGTCGAGATCACCGGGGTGGCGGCCTGCTCCACCGTGCCGGCCGCGCTGCGCTCGCTGCGCACCATGCTGTCCCGCTACTACGCTGACCTGCCGAGCGTGATCGTCGAGCCCGGGGTGCGCACCGGTGTGCAGCTCGCCATCGACAACCCGAAGGAGGTGGGCGCCGACCGGGTGGTGAACACCCTGGCCGCGTACACCCTCTACGGCGGGCCGTCGATCGTGGTGGACTTCGGCACCACCACCAACTTCGACGTGATCAGCGACCGGGGCGAGTTCCTCGGCGGCGCCTTCGCGCCGGGCATCGAGATCTCCTTCGACGCGCTCGCCGCCCGAGCCGCCCAGCTACGCAAGGTGGAGGCCACCCGGCCCCGTTCGGTGATCGGCAAGAACACGGTCGAGTGCCTCCAGTCCGGCCTCTACTTCGGCTTCGCCGGCCAGGTCGACCGGATCGTCGAGCGGATGACCGAGGAGCTGGGCGAGGTGCGGGCAGTCATCGCCACCGGCGGGCTCGCCGGCCTGGTGATCAACGAGTGCCGCACGATCACCCACCACGAGCCGATGATCACTCTGATCGGCCTGCGGATGGTCTACGAGCGCAACGTCTGACCCCGCCGGCCCCGGTCCCGGGCCGCCGCCGTGGCCGGGCGCCGCCGCCGGCCTCAGCGCCGCCGGGCGCGGCAGACGAGCGTGCGGTACGGCAGGTCGAAGCGCTCCCGCCCGGCCAGCTCGGGGTGGGTGTCCAGCAGGTCGCGCAGTTCCCGGTCGAGGTCCCGCCGCCGTTCCGGGTCGGCCGTCAGGTAGTACGAGCGGGTCCGGACCATCCCGACCAGCTCGTCCGGGGTGAGCGTGGTGCGGTGCGCGAAAACGGCCTGCTCGGCCGGCGCGAACGCCGGCCCGAAGTCGCCGACCCGGCTGGCCAGGTCGGCGGCGCTGCCGCCCATCCGGGCGATCTTCGTCAGCTCCGCCACCCAGCCGGTCCGCTCGTCCCGCAGGTTCCAGATCGGCGCGAGGACGCCACCGGGCCGGAGCAGCCGGGCGATCTCGGCGTGCGCCCGCTCCCGGTCGAACCAGTGGTACGCCTGCCCCGCCAGCACCGCGTCGGCCGCGCCGTCCGGCAGCGGCACCGACTCGGCGCTGCCCGCCACGGCCGTGGTGCCCGGGGTGACGGCGTCCAGGCGGGCCCGCATCCCGGGGTCCGGCTCGACGGGTACCACCGCGTGTCCGAGGGCGAGCACCCCGCGGGTGAGGATGCCGGTCCCGGCGCCCAGGTCTACGACGCGGGCGGGCGCGTCCAGCCCGTCGAGCGCCCAGCGCACCGCCTCCTCCGGATAGCGGGGCCGGAACCGGTCGTATTCGCCCGCCGCCGCACCGAACGACAGGGCGTGAGTGGGGTCGGTCATGGCGGGCAGGTTATCCCGTAACGCCTCCCTGGCGCCTTGAGTACGCTCGGGGCCTGACCCCGCCCGAAATCTCCTTCTGAGGAAGCGTGCCGTGACCGAGCAGACTCCCGTGCCAGTCGATCCCGCCGACGACCTTCCCGAGCAGATGAAGGTCCGCCGGGAGAAGCGGGACCGGATGCTCGCCGAGGGCGTCGAGCCGTACCCGGTCGGATTCCCCCGGACCAGCACGCTGGCCGAGATCCGCGAGAAGTACGCCGAGCTGCCCACCGACACCGCCACCGGCGACCGCGCCTCGGTCACCGGCCGGGTGATCTTCGTACGCAACACCGGCAAGCTCTGCTTCGCCACCCTCAGGGACGGCGACGGCACCGAGTTGCAGGCGATGCTCTCCCTGGACCGGGTCGGCGCCGAGCGGCTGGACGACTGGAAGCGCCTCGTCGACCTCGGCGACCACGTCGGGGTGACCGGCGAGGTGATCACCAGCCGCCGGGGCGAGCTGTCCGTGCTGGCCGACGAGTGGGCGGTCACGGCGAAGGCGCTGCGCCCGCTGCCGGTGGCGCACAAGCCGCTGAGCGAGGAGGCGCGGGTCCGGCAGCGCTACGTCGACCTGATCGTCCGGCCGCAGGCGCGCCAGATGGTGCGCACCCGGGCCGCGACCGTCCGCAGCCTGCGCGACTCGCTGCACGACCGGGACTTCGTCGAGGTGGAGACCCCGATGCTGCAGTTGCTGCACGGCGGCGCGGCGGCCCGGCCATTCGTGACCCACAGCAATGCGCTGAGCACCGATCTGTATCTGCGAATCGCGCCGGAACTGTTTCTCAAGCGGGCCGTCGTCGGCGGCGTCGACCGGGTCTTCGAGATCAACCGCAACTTCCGTAATGAGGGCATCGACTCCTCGCACTCCCCCGAGTTCGCGATGCTCGAGGCATACCAGGCGTACGGCGACTACGACACGATGGCGGAGCTGACCCGCAATCTCGTGCAGCAGGCGGCGATCGCGGTCGCCGGCTCGACCGTGGTGACCCACGCCGACGGCCGGGAGTTCGATCTGGGCGGCGAGTGGCGCTCGGTGACCCTCTTCGGGGTGCTTTCCGAGGCGCTCGGCGAGGAGGTCACGGTACGCACCGAGCACGCCCGCCTCGTCGAGTACGCCGACAAGGTCGGATTGGCGGTCGACCCGAAGTGGGGGTCGGGCAAGCTGGCCGAGGAGCTGTTCGAGGAACTGGTCGTCCCCGGCCTCCAGGCACCCACCTTCGTCCGCGACTACCCGGAGGAGACCAGCCCGCTCACCCGGGCGCACCGCAGCGAGCCGGGGCTGGCCGAGAAGTGGGACCTCTACGTGCTCGGTTTCGAGCTGGGGACGGCGTACTCGGAGCTGGTGGACCCGGTGGTGCAGCGGGAGCGGCTGCTGGCCCAGGCGCAGCTCGCGGCCCGCGGCGACGACGAGGCGATGCGGCTGGACGAGGACTTTCTCCGGGCGATGGAGTACGGAATGCCGCCGGCCGGGGGTATGGGAATGGGAATCGACCGGCTCTTGATGGCGCTGACGGGCCTGGGAATTCGGGAAACCATCCTCTTCCCCCTGGTGCGGCCGGAGTAGTCGCGTACTCGCACCGGGTCGTTACCGCATCCTATTGACGCGACAAGCGTCGCACGGGTTATTGTGCTCTCAAGTTTGCAGGAGCACCCTGCTCGAAAGGAATGTGGGACGTGGCCAAGCAGATCATTCATAAGCTGGTTGATGACCTGGACGGCGGGGACGCTGACGAGACCGTCAAGTTCGCGCTCGACGGCGTTCAGTACGAGATCGACCTGTCGAGCTCGAACGCCGAGAAATTGCGTGACGTATTCGCTCCCTACATCGCCCACGGCACCAAGGTGGGCCGGGGCGGTGTCGTCGTGGGCGGCCGGGCCGCGCGCGGCCGGGGCGGCGCCACCGCCGACCGGGAGCAGAACAAGGCGATCCGGGCCTGGGCCAAGAAGGCCGGCAAGGACATCTCCGACCGGGGCAGGATCCCGCAGGAGATCGTCGACGAGTACCACTCCAAGGCCGGTCACTGACCCGACCGCCGACGGGCGACAGACGCCGGGCCGGAGCACGACTCCGGGCCGGCGTCGCCGTATCCGCCCACGTGCGCCCGGACCGGGAAGAATTCCGCCCCGACGGAGGTTGTCCACAGCCGGTGGAGAATTTGTCCACAGCCTGTGGATGACTCCCCGGCGGCCCGGGTTCGCAGGCCGTGTCGGCGCCGGCACCGGTCCTGCGGACGCGGTCCGGGCGGTGGCCGAATTTCGCTCTGCGCGTACAGGCGGGGGTCGCGGAACACCCCCTGAGCGCGGACGGTTGGGTAAAACGACGCGTACGCGGCCTCCGGCGGGGACACACGACCTCAGCGGAGTCGGTCTGCGGCGATAGAGTAAGTAGGCACGGACGCCCGTCCCGGACGTCCGCGCACCGGCCCCGCCACGACTTCTTGACCATCAAGATCGAGTGCGCACGGCACGTGAGGAGCACGAGGGCATGTTCGAGCGGTTCACCGACCGAGCGCGACGGGTTGTCGTCCTGGCCCAGGAAGAGGCCCGGATGCTCAACCACAACTACATCGGTACGGAGC
>NZ_JBFAAF010000088.1:0-25339 GCF_040639595.1 Micromonospora sp. NPDC023814 | reverse complement strand
CCAGCGACTACCCCCTTCACGCCAGCCAACGAGCCGTCAAACACACGGGCTGACCAGACCACCGATCAACCCCCGTTTAACACCAGTCACCTAGGCGGTCTGGCAGGAGCGCCGGTCAATCGCCCGGACCGCCCTCGGCGGGAGACGCGCGGTGGAGCGGAGCAGCAGGCGGTGCCGGTCACCCACGCCGTCTTCCGCCAGGATCTCGATGTCCAGGTGGTCGATGACAGCCAGGGCGCGACACCGGAGTCCGAGCCCCTGCCCTACGGTGTTGGGGGCGCGTAGCGCGCTGTCTGCAACATGGCACTGCCGGCCGCCGGATGTCGAGCGAAACAGGGGTTCTCAAGTGCCGGCGGAAGGGTGAACACTGCCGGGGGCTGCCGTGTCACGGGGCGTACATCGTTGGTCTACAGGAAGGCTCGGTCGGGTGTTCAGTCGTGTCGCCATCGTCAACCGCGGAGAGGCCGCCATGCGGCTCATCCACGCCGTACGGGACCTGGCCGCGGAGACCGGCACCCGGATCGAGACCGTCGCCCTGCACACCGACGTCGACCGCACGGCCACCTTCGTCCGCGAGGCGGACCTCTCCTACGACCTCGGTCCCGCGTCCGCGCGCCCGTACCTCGACCTGAAGGCGCTGGAGCGCGCGCTGGTGGAGACCGGGGCCGACGCCGCCTGGGTCGGCTGGGGCTTCGTCGCGGAGGACCCGGCGTTCGCGGAGCTGTGCGAGAAGGTCGGCGTCACCTTCGTCGGCCCGAGCGCGGAGGCCATGCGCAAGCTCGGCGACAAGATCGGCGCGAAGCTGATCGCCGAGGAGGTCGGCGTGCCGGTCGCGCCGTGGAGCCGCGGTGCGGTCGAGACCCTGGACGCGGCCTTGGCGGCGGCGGCCGAGATCGGCTACCCGCTGATGCTGAAGGCGACCGCGGGCGGCGGCGGGCGCGGCATCCGCGTGATCACGAACGAGGCCGAACTCGCCGACGCCTACGAGCGCACCAGCCAGGAGGCCGCGCGGGCGTTCGGCAGCGGCGTCGTGTTCCTGGAGCGCCTGGTCACCGGCGCCCGGCACGTCGAGGTGCAGGTGATCGCGGACGGCGAGGGCACGGCGTGGGCGCTCGGTGTCCGCGACTGCTCGGTGCAGCGGCGCAACCAGAAGGTCATCGAGGAGTCGGCGTCGCCGGTGCTCAGCCCGGCGCAGGCGGCCGAGCTCAAGGCGTCGGCCGAACGGCTGGCCGTCGCGGTCGGCTACCGCGGCGCCGCGACCGTCGAGTTCCTCTACCACCCCGGCGACCGGCTGTTCGCGTTCCTCGAGGTCAACACCCGCCTGCAGGTCGAGCACCCGATCACCGAGGCGACCACCGGGTTCGACCTGGTCAAGGCGCAGCTGCACGTGGCCTCGGGCGGACGGCTCGAAGGCGAGCCGCCGGTGGAGCGCGGGCACGCCGTCGAGGCCCGGCTGAACGCCGAGGACCCCGACCGCGACTTCGCGCCCTCCCCTGGCCGGATCGCGCGGCTGGACCTGCCCGCCGGGCCGGGCATCCGGGTGGACACCGGCGTCAGCGAGGGCGACACCATCCCCGCCGACTTCGACTCGATGATCGCCAAGATCATCGCGTACGGCCGCGACCGCGACGAGGCGCTCGGCAGGCTGCGCCGGGCGATGGCGCAGACCACGGTGATCATCGAGGGCGGCGCGACCAACAAGAGCTTCGTGCTCGACCTGCTCGACCAGCCCGAGGTGATCGACGCCAGCGCGGACACCGGCTGGATCGACCGCGTCCGCGGCGAGGGCAGGCTCGTCTCGCACCGGCACTCCGCCGTCGCGCTGGCGGCCGCCGCCATCGAGGCGTACGAGGAGGAGGAACGCGCGGAGCGGCAGCGGCTGCTGTCGACGGCGTTCGGTGGGCGCCCGCAGGTGCAGCACAAGAGTGGCCGACCGCTGGACCTCAAGCTGCGGGGCGTCGGCTACCGCGTGCGGGTCGCGCGGGTCGGCGCGCACCGGTTCCGCGTCGGCATCGAAGCGGGTGACGACGTCCGTACCGCCGACGTCGAGCTCGACCGCTTCGACCGGCACACCGGGCAGGTCGTCGTCAACGGCACCCGGTACCGCCTGCTCACCGGCACGCACGGGCCGATCCACCTGGTCGAGGTGGACGGGGTGACGCACCGGGTCAGCCGCGACGAGGGCGGCGTGGTGCGCTCCCCGGCGCCGGCGCTGGTCGTCGCCACGCCGCTGGAGGTCGGCGCCGAGGTCGAGGCGGGCGCGCCGGTGCTGGTGCTGGAGAGCATGAAGATGGAGACGGTGCTGCGGGCGCCGTTCCGGGCGCGGCTGAGGGAATGCGCCGTGTCCGTGGGCAGCCAGGTGGAGACCGGCGCCCCGCTGCTGCGCCTGGAGCCGCTCGCCGACGACGCCGAGGACGCCGAGGACACCTCGGCCGCCGAGTCCGTCGAGCTGGACCTGCCCGCCGTGCCCGGAGAGGTGCCGGCTCGGGAGCGCGTCACGCGCGGCCAGGAGGACCTGCGCAGCCTGCTGCTGGGCTTCGACATCGACCCGCACGACGATCGCCGGACGCTCGACGACTACCTCGCCGCGCGCCGGGCTGCCACCGAGGACGGCCACCGGCCGCTGGCCGAGGAGTTCGAACTCGTCGACGTGTTCGCCGACCTCGCCGAGCTGAGCCGCAACCGGCCGGCGGGCGAGGACGTCGGCGGCGAAGGGCACGTGCACAGCGCCCGCGAGCACTTCCACACCTACCTCCAGAGCCTCGACGTCGAGCGGGCCGGGCTGCCGGAGGCGTTCCAGGCCAAGCTCGCCCGGGCGCTCGGGCACTACGGCGTCACCGATCTGGAGCGCTCCCCCGAGCTCGAAGCCGCGGTGTTCCGCATCTTCCTCGCCCAGCAACGCGCGTCCGCCGACGCGACGGTCGTCGCGACGTTGCTGCGCACGTGGCTGCGGGAGCCGCCGCCGGACGAGGTCCTGCGTGAGCCGGCCGGCCTCGCGCTGGAGCGGCTGGTGGCCGCGACGCAGGTCCGCTTCCCCGTGGTCGCCGACCTCGCGCGCGGCGTGGTGTTCGCCTGGTTCGGCCAGCCGTTGCTGCGCCGCAACCGCGCCCGCGTCTACGCGAACGTCCGCAGGCACCTGCGCCACCTGGACGCGTACCCGGACGCGCCGGACCGCGCCGAACGCGTCGGCGAGATGGTACGCAGCACCGAACCGCTGGTGCGGCTGCTTGGCCAGCGGCTCGTCCGCGACTCCCTGGACCACGCGGTCATGCTGGAAGTGCTGACCCGCCGGTACTACGGCAACAAGGATCTGACCAGCGTCCGCACCAGCGAGGTCGCGGGCTGCACGTTCGTGGTCGCCGAGCGCGCGGGCTCGTGCGTGGTCTCCGCCGCGGTGAGATTCGAAGCGCTGGGCAGCGCGCTGCGCGGGCTCGCGGAGCTGGCGCGTGGCGAGGACGCCGTCGACGCCGACATCTATCTCGCCTGGGAGAAGCAGCCGGAGGACTCGGACGCGATGGCGGCGGCGCTGCACGAGGTCGTCAGCGCGCACCCGCTGCCGAGCCGGGTCCGCAGGGTCACCACCACCGTCGCGGGCCGCAGCGGCGCGGTGATGCACCACCACTTCACGTTCCGGCCGTCGACCACCGGGATGACCGAGGAGCGGCTGATCCGGGGCCTGCACCCGTACATCGCGCAGCGGATGCAGTTGGAGCGGCTGCGCAAGTTCGACCTCACCCGGCTGCCGTCGTCGGACGAGGAGGTCTACCTCTTCCGGTGCGTGGCGCAGGAGAACCCGTCGGACGACCGCCTGGTCGCGTTCGCGCAGGTGCGTGACCTGACCGCACTGCGGGAGCACGACGGCAGGCTGGTCGCGCTGCCGACGGCCGAGGACGTCGTGGCCACCTGCCTCGACTCGATCCGCCGTGCGCAGTCGCGGCGACCGTCGAAGAATCGCTTCAACACCAACCGGATCGTGGTCTACGTCTGGCCGCCGAGCGACCTCACCCGCGCGGAGCTGGAGATGATCGCCGGGCGCGTGCTGCCGACGACCGCGGGCGCCGGGCTGGAGGAGATCCTGTTCATCGCACGGCAGCGTCACCGGACGACCGGTGAGCTGACCAAGATCGCCGTGCGGGTCTCCTTCGACGCCACCGGCGGCACCAAGCTGACCGTCGGCCAGCCGTCGGACGAGCCGGTCGAGCCGCTCGACGGCTACCGGCAGAAGGTGCTGCGCGCGAGCAGCCGCAACACGGTGTACCCGTACGAGCTGACCGGCCTGCTCGGCGACTTCGTCGAGCACGACCTCGACGACGACCACGCGCTGGTGCCGGTCGACCGGCCGAAGGGCCGCAACACCGCGGCGATCGTCGCGGGCGTGGTCAGGACGCGTACCCGGCGGCACCCGCAGGGCGTCACCCGGGTCGTGCTGCTCGGCGACCCGACGAAGTCGCTCGGCGCGCTGTCGGAGCCGGAGTGCCGCCGGGTGATCGCCGCGCTGGACCTGGCCGAGCGGATGCGGGTGCCACTGGAGTGGTACGCGCTGTCCGCCGGCGCCCGGATCTCGATGGAGTCCGGCACGGAGAACATGGACTGGGTGGCCGCGGCGCTCAAGCGGATCGTCGAGTTCACCCAGGACGGCGGCGAGATCAACATCGTGGTCGCGGGCATCACCGTCGGCGCGCAGCCGTACTGGAACGCCGAGGCGACGATGCTCATGCACACCAGGGGCATCCTGGTGATGACGCCGGACTCGGCGATGGTGCTCACCGGCAAGCAGTCGCTCGACTTCTCCGGCGGCGTGTCGGCCGAGGACAACTTCGGCATCGGCGGCTACGACCGGGTGATGGGGCCGAACGGGCAGGCGCAGTACTGGGCGCCGAACCTGACCGCCGCGCGGGACGTGCTGATGTCGTACTACGACCACACGTACGTCGCGCCCGGCGAGGCGGGACCGCGGCGGGCGAAGACGACCGACCCCGTCGACCGTGACATCTCCGACTTCCCGCACGCCCTGGCGGGCAGCGACTTCACCACCGTCGGCGAGATCTTCTCGGCCGAGGCCAACCCGGACCGCAAGAAGCCGTTCGACATCCGGACCGTGATGCGGGCGCTCTCCGACCAGGACCACCCGGTGCTGGAACGCTGGGCGGGCATGGCCGACGCGGAGACCGTGGCGGTGCAGGACGTGCATCTCGGCGGCATGCCGGTGTGCCTGCTCGGCATCGAGTCGCGGGCGGTGCCGCGGCGCGGCTTCCCGCCCACGGACGGCCCGGACACCTACACCGCGGGCACGCTGTTCCCGCGGTCGTCGAAGAAGGCCGCCCGGGCGATCAACGCGGCCAGCGGCAACCGGCCGCTGGTGGTGCTGGCGAACCTGTCGGGCTTCGACGGCTCGCCGGAGTCGATGCGGAAGCTGCAACTGGAGTACGGCGCCGAGATCGGCCGTGCCATCGTGAACTTCCGCGGGCCCATCGTGTTCTGCGTGATCTCCCGGTACCACGGCGGCGCGTTCGTGGTGTTCTCGAAGGCGCTGAACCCGAACATGACCGTCCTCGCGCTGGAGGGCTCGTTCGCCTCGGTGCTCGGCGGGGCCCCGGCCGCCGCGGTGGTGTTCTCCGGTGATGTGAACGCCCGCACCGCGGCCGACCCGCGCGTGCGGGACCTGGAGGCCCGCGTCGCGGCCGCCTCCGGCGCCGACCGCGCCGCGTTGACCGCGGAGCTCGACGAGCTCCGCGCGTCGGTCCGCGCGGAGAAGCTCGGCGAGGTGGCCACGGAGTTCGACCGCGTGCACAACATCCAGCGCGCCGTCGAGGTCGGCTCCGTCGACGCCGTCATCCGCGCCGCGGAACTGCGCCCGCGGATCATCGAGGCCATCGAGTCCCGTTCGCGCTGACCCGACCCGTCGCCGGCCGTGGCGTTCGACCCCGGCCGGCTCGTACGCCAGGCGCCGGCACCGGTGCGCGGAAGCCCCGCGCACCGGTGCCCTCGCCGTCGTGACCGAGGGACGTCGACACCCCGCGGCTGACCCGTCTCCACCGCCGGGCCGAGGCCGATTCGTCGAGGTCGCACAGGCCGCCGGTGGGCTGGTGTGCTCCGGCCGAGCCTTGGGGCCCGTCCGGCAGCCTGCCGCAGCCACAACCATCACGAGCCGTCTTCATATTTCCATCGATCTCGATTAGGCTCTGACCCGTCCTGAAATGATCCACATTGGAGGCGCCTCGTGAGGAAGATGACCGTCCGCCGCAAGAGCTCGCTGCGCCTGCTGTCCGGTGCCCGCCGGCTCTGGATCGAGTGGTGCTGGTAGCAGCCGACCCGGCGGGCGCTCCCGGGCGCCCGCCCCTGCGGCGATCGATTCGGCCTTGACCGACGAGCCGGGCGACTACGACTGCCACCGCGACCACGGGCCGTACGCCGGGGTCGCGGCCTTCCTCGGCCGAGTCGCCGCCGACCACCCCCGCCTGGCGTCCCGCCACAGGGTCGAGCTGCACGCCATCGCACCCGGGCTGGACGGCGCGGCACGCCCGGCCGCCGAGGAGGAGCCGATCCGGTTCCATCCCGCCCGACGCACCGCCTACCTGGCGTACGGCGCGGCCGAGTTCGTGGCGGCCTGGGCAGACCGGCTCCGCCGCCCGGTCACGGTGCGGTTCACGCACGTCGCAAGCGCCGACGAAACCACCCGCGAGCTGTTGGAGACGCTGACCCGCCGACTCGGGCCGTCCCCCGTGCGCTTCCACCTGCACGACAGTGGCCCCCGTCCGCCGGTGACGGCCTCCCCGACGCCGGAGTCGATGCGCACGGCCCTCGGCGACAGCCTGGCCCGCGGCTTCTACCACCACGCGGCCCGAACCGCCCGACGCGGGCGCACCGCGGTGACCCTCGACGGCGACCTGCGGCACTGGTGGGCGTTCACCACCGGCCTGGCCACCGCCCTGGCGGCGCTGGACCGCGCCACCGAAGCCCTCGACCTCTACCACGAAGCGCGCGCCACCACCGACAACCCCAAGATCGCCATGTCGGCCGCGTACGCCACCGCCATGCTGTACGCCCGGCACCTGCCAGCCGCCGACCAGGACCCGGCGCGGGCGCGACACTGGCTGGAGAAGGCTCTCCACCTCGCCGCCGGGCTGGACGACCCGCGGCAGCGGGTGCTGTCCACCGTCTTCTACGAGCAGGGCCTGGCCCTGCTGGACAGCAGGGAAGGCGATCCCGCCTCCGCGCTACGGCTGATCGACGACGGGCTGGCCCGGTTGACCGCGGTGCTCGCTCCCGGCGAGCGCCCACAGGATCTGGCCCGGCTACGCCACAACCGGGCGCAGGTGCACCTCGCCCTGGGCGATCCGGCGCGGGCCCTGACGGACCTCGACACCGTGATCGCCCACGACCCCGACAACTGCGAGTACTACGTGGACCGGGCCGCCCTGCACCGGGCGGCGGGGCGGCCACGGGCCGCGACCAGGGACTACGACACCGCGATCCGCCTGGGACCGCACCTGCCGGAGGCGTACTACAACCGGGCCATGCTCCACCAGGATCGGGGCCGTTCCGGGCGGGCGCTCGCCGACCTGGAGCGCGTGCTGACAATCGACCCCGGGCATCTCGACGCCCGGCTCGCCCTGGTCAACCTGCACGTCCGACGCGACGCGTTCGCACAGGCCGAGACGCACGCGCGGGCCGGGCTGGCGCTGGCCCCGCAGGAGCCCGCGCTGCTGTGCACCCTGGGGCTGATCCGCTCGGAGCGGGGCAGCCTCGCCGAGGCCGACCACCTGCTCAGCCAGGCGCTGGCCGGGGATCCGGAGCTGGTCGAGGCGTGGACGAACCGTGCCGCGATCCGGTTCGAACGCGGTGACGTGCCCGCCGCCCTGGCCGACCTGGACCGGGCGGTGGCGCTGTCGGCGGCACCTGTCCCCCGCTACAACCGAGGCACGGCGCTGATGCGGCTGGGACGGTGGGAAGAGGCCGCCCGGGACTTCACCCACGCGCTCGCCCAGCCCGACCTGGACCGGTCGCTGCGACGCGACCTACGGGCGGAACTGGCCCGCTGCCATCGGGCCATGCCCCGATGACCGCTGCCCAGGACGGAATCGACGGAATCGACGAGCCCGTCGACCATGCGGCCTGATCGGGCAGTATCGTCCCCGAATGACCCCGGTAACGCCGACGCCGCCCGCGAACACCGCGCTGCTCCACTACTACCTGCTGCAAGCGACCGGCGGGGATGACGCGACGGAGGCGGGGCTGCTGGTCGAGGAGTTCGTGCTGGACGACGACCTGTCGGCCGTACGGCTGCGCAGTGCCTGCTGGACGGCGGCGGACGCCGGCTGGTGGAGCTCGGCCGCGTTCGTGCGGGCAGTCCGCGCGGACCCGCGCCTGCGCTCCCGGTTGACGGCCGTGAACCGCCCCGGGGCGGAAGCGGCGTACGGTCGGCTCGGCGGCGGAACGCTGCCGGACGAGGACGCGCTGCGCCGGCACTTCGGCGACGACGTCCCGCTGGGGGCCGGTACGCCGCTGCGGCTGGGCACCGGCCCGGCGGTTCACCGGGTGCTCTTCGCCGGTGAACCGGACGGCGACGCGATAGCCCGCCTGTCGGCGTTGCTGCGGCTCGGCAGTGCCTCGGGCACGGACGCGACCGAGCCTGGCGTGGTCGGCACCGGCCGGCTGCGGGTCAACGACACGAACCACGTCTGGCAGCTCCGCCGCGTCGGCGGTGTCGCGTGGAGCATCGACGTGACGTCCGACCCGGCCGGTGGTGACGGGCTGCGCTGGGTGCTGCGCCAGGTCACCGACGTGGCCCGCTGCCACGGCCTGGTCCCCGCGACGATCGAGCGCCTCTCCTGACGACCGGAGGCCCCGGCCTCGACCGGGAGGCGCGGCCCGGCCGGAGGTTGACGCCGCGGAGGTCCTGAGGAGGTGTGCGGGCCTCCGCAGCGTCGCGCGGCACCGTCAGTCGGCCAGGTTGACCTACACGTCGGTGACCCACAGGGGGTGTGGTTGCAGTTGGCCTGCGACCAGGTCGGGCCCGGCTGCAGCCACGGCCCGGTCCGGTAGGTGCCGTCGTTGCACCGCACGAGGACCTGGAACGCGGGCATGCCGTAGTTGCACCGGGCGATGCCGTAGTACCAGCCCATCTCGGCGAAGCAGCCCGCCGGCGGTTGGTGGACGCCGGCGGAGGTCGGGCTCGGACGCCGACGAGGCCGCCGACGGCCATCGACGTGGTGGCCGCGCCGAGGGCGACGCGGCGAATGATCTTGGAAATGCTCATGCGACAAACGTATTGATCGGCGCTGTCACGCCGCTGTCGCGTCCGGTCGGCCGCACCAGAACGGAGCGCCCGGTGACGCGGCCCTGGGGCCGAACTGGTATCCACACCGTGGTGGGCGCGTCGGGCCGCGGGCTTCGGCCTCGGGGTTCTCGACGGCGACCGGTGAGGGGAGGTCGAGCGAGTGGCGGATCGGGTGTTGAGTCGACGCCTGGCGCGGGGCGGGGTCGATGGCACGTCCGACACGGCCGGGCGCGGGTGGTCGCCGTGGCGGGTCGTCGTCGGGTTCGGGGTGGTCAGCCTCGCCGCGGACATGGTGTACGAGGGTGCCCGGTCGGTGTACGGGCCGCTGCTGGCCTCGCTGGGCGCCTCGGCGGTCGCGGTCGGGCTGGTAACCGGGGCCGGAGAGGCTGCGGCGTTGCTGCTGCGTCTGGTGTCCGGGCCGCTGGCGGACCGGACCCGCCGCTACTGGTCGTTGACGATCCTCGGGTACGCGTTGACCGCGGTCTGCGTGCCGCTGCTCGCCGTCACCCCGTTGCTGGGTGGCGCCGGCATGGCCGTCGCCGCGGCACTGATCATCGCCGAACGGCTGGGCAAGGCGATTCGCAGCCCGGCCAAGTCGGCCCTGCTCGCCGACGCCGCCGCACGCGTGGGACTGGGTCGGGGTCTGGGCGTGCACAAGGCACTGGACCAGGTCGGCGCCTTCGCGGGTCCGCTGCTCGTCGCCGGAGTCGTCGCGCTGGCCGCGGGAACGCTGTGGCCGGGACTGGCCGCACTTGCCGTACCCGGGGCCGTCACCATGCTGCTGCTGGTCGTCGTGCGGGCCCGTGCGGCTGCCCCCGCACCGGCCGATGCGCCGCAGGGCGATGCCGCACCGCGCCCGCCCGCCCGTCCGGCGGGCCGGGTGGCGCTGCCGGCCCGCTTCCACTGGTTCGCGGCGGCGATGGCGCTGTGCACCGCGGGCCTGGTGACGTTCGGGCTGATCGGTTTCCACCTCGTACGCGCCGGTGTCGTCGCGACCGCCACGGTGCCGCTGCTGTACGCGGCGGCGATGGGCGCGGGTGCGCTCGCCGCGCTGGTGACTGGCCTGATCTACGACCGGACCGGCCCGTGGGTGCTGGTGGTGCTTCCCGCGCTGATTGCTGCCGTGCCCGTTCTGACGTTCGGCGGAGGCCCACTGCTGGCGACGGCCGGGGTGCTGGTCTGGGGCGCCGCCGTGGGTGTGCAGGACTCCACCGTCAAGGCTCTGGTGGCCGATCTCGTGCCCGGTGCGCGGCGAGCCACGGCGTACGGGGTGTTCGCCGCCGTGCAGGGTGCGGGTGCCCTGGTCGGAGGCGCCGCCGCGGGAGGAGTGTACGAACACTCCACGGCGAGTCTGGTGGTGGCCGTGGCGGTCTCGCAGGCCGCCGCGGCGACGGCGCTGGTGGTCATCCTGGCCAGGATCCGCACCACGCGCCGGGGCTGAGGAATACCTCGCCCTCGGTGCGTGGCATGCGGCGCACCGTGATGGTCACTCCTCGACCCACTCGAGCAGGTCACCGGGCTGGCAGTCGAGCACCCGGCACATGGCTTCCAGGGTGCTGAAACGGACGGCCTTGGCACGGCCGTTCTTCAGCACGGCCACGTTCGCCGGCGTGAGCCCGACGCGCTCGGCGAACTCACCGACACTCATCTTGCGTTTCGCCAGTTCGACGTCGATGCGGACGACGATGGGCATCAGATCACCGCTTCCATGTCGGTCCGCAGCGTCGTGGCCTGGCGCAGCAGGGCGCGCATCACCACCATCAGGAGCCCCAGCACGGCGACACCCACCAACATCAGGAACAGCAGGAGGGGCAGCCCGGGATCTGTCGCCCTGAAACCGACATAGAGAAACACGCCCAGCAGCACCACCCAGGCCGCGGCGATCGCCCACACGATCGCGTTCACCCACCCCATGGAGGCGTCGCTGAAGATGCGGTCGTTCCTGACCAGAGTGAGCAACTTCCAGGTCGACACGATCACCACCTGAATGCACAGCACCCAGAACACCGTGATGGCAGTCATCGGCCATCTGAGGTGGGCGAGGTCCGGGGACTCCTTGGCCATGTGCGCGAACTGGCCGGGCAGCGACATGGTCTGGAACAGGACCAGGATCCCGAACAGCAACACGAGGAAGACTCTGAGCGGGGCCACCGCTCGATGCTCGGTGAACATGCATCGACTATCGCTCGCAACCTATCGATTGTCAATCGGTTCGGCAGCTTCCGGCAGGAGACCCGCCTCCGGCGGCAGTAGCCGGCGCGGCGCTCGCAGCGTGAACGTGGGCAGAAGTCTCACCCCACTCGGCGGGGAGACGCTCGACCGTGTCGCCCGAAACCCGCCGAGGGGAAACAGAAATTGGCCGCCACGAGAACATTGATTCACCCTCCCGCCCGACCGCTGGCACACTTCTTCGCGACCACACCAACGCGGTCGCGGCGAACTCCGTGACGCCGCCACCACGCTTCGTGCATCCATTCCGAATATCCGCGCCCGCCCGGATCCTGCCGGGCCCGTCTTCAGTTCACGTAGCGCATACACACCCCGCCACATCAAGATCGATGTGACTGTACCGACTTCCACGGCTACTCTCGGTCGCACTTTTCAGGGTCTTGACAGGCCCTTATGCTCTAGCGGTGTTGATCTTTCGTCTCCGACCCGGGCGCCGGCCGTCACCCGGGTTCCCCACCACCGGGGCCCGGACCGTTGCCTGATGAATCTGCGCGCCCTCGAACATCGACGGGCGCCACCGGCTCGGACACGCCTCGGCTCGGCGGCGACAGACGGCGCCCGCACCGCCGCTCGGTACGTTTTCAGATCTGGTCGCTGCTGGTGGTGGCGTTCGCGACGCTCCTTCCGCTGTGGGCCTTCGGCATGTATCTCACCGTCCCGGGCGCAGTGTCGACCAGCCAGAGCCAGCAACGGAATCTGGAAATCGGCGTGCCCACCGACGCGCTGGATTCTGCGCTGAGTGCGGAACGCAAAGCGTCAGTGGTATATCTGGCAAACCGAAAGACGGGCCGATCCGCGCTCGACAAAGCGCGCGCCGTCACGGACGAAGCAGCCGAGAAGTACCGCAGCGGCGCGATGGACGTGATTGGCAGGATCGGCGAGGGATCCGCCAATCAGTTGGCGCAGGAAATGGATGCCCGCCTCGGGCAGTTGTCCGCTCAGCGATCTGCGATTGACAGCGGCACGGCAGCACCGGCGCAGGTCTTTTCCTACTACAACGCCGCCATCGACAACGGCATTCGTATTCTGAACTCCCTCACGGGTGTCGACGACAGGACGGTGCACAGTTCCGGTGAGGCACTGTCCCGCCTCACCCGCTCCCGGGCCCTGTTGGAGGAAGTGGACGCCCGGGTGTCCGCCGCGATCGCCACCGGGATCCTCACCCGCGACGACTGGTACGCCCTGGTCACCAACATCGGCGCGGTCACCGGTTCGTACGCCACGGCGCTGCCCAACCTGCCTGCCGACGTTGCGGCGGAATACAACAGGATCGCAAGCAGCGAGGCCATGAACCGGCTGCGCACGCTGGAAGAGACCATTGCTCAGACACGGCCCGGCACCCGCATCACGGTGACCGCAGCGGAATGGGACGCCGCGGCGAAGGCCGTGCTCGACGAGGTGCACGCCTTCGAACTCAGGACCGCCACCGTGCTGGGTACCAGCGCCGAGCCGATCGCCCGCTGGGTCCTGATTCGGGCCGCCATCGCCACGGGGTTCGGTCTACTCGGCGTCATCGCGCTGGTGAGCGTGTCGATTCGCATCGGCCGGACCCTGCTCAGGGAGACCACCCTGCTTCGCAACCGGATGGATGACGTCGCGACCGTACGGTTGCCGGAACTGGTGCAGCGCCTTCGGGCCGGCACGGTCGCCGACCCCGACGAGTTGCCCAAGGGCCGGGCCCTCGAACGGCCCCGCACCAAGGAACTCGACGACCTGAGCGGCTCGTTCGACCGGGTCCATCGGGTTGCCATCGAGGCGGCCAGCGGCGAGGCGCAGCTCCGACAGGGCGTGTCCCGGGTGTTCGTCAACCTGGCGCGACGTAACCAGACGCTCCTGCACCGCCAGCTCAAGCTGCTGGATCAGATCGAGCGGCAGAGCAACGACCCCGATCAGCTTGCCCAGTTGTTCTCCCTGGACCACCTGGCCACCAGGATGCGCCGCCACGCCGAAAGCCTGATCATCCTGTCCGGTGAGGCGCCGGGCCGGGGATGGAGCAGCCCGGTGCCGCTGCAGGACGTGGTGCGCGCGGCGGTTACCGAGGTGGAGGACTACCCGCGGGTCACCGTTCACATGCCGCCGTCGGTGGGCATCGTCGGCCCGGTGGTTGCCGACCTCATCCACCTGCTCGCCGAGCTCATCGAGAACGCCACGCTGTACTCGCCCGCCGACACGCAGGTGCAGGTGCGGGGCATGAGGGCGGCCAACGGCTTCGTGGTCGAGGTCGAGGACGCCGGTGTGAGCATGAGCGAAGCCGTGATGGCGGAGCTGAATGCGCAGCTCGCGGATCCGCCGGAGTTCGACCTGACGGACGGAAGCCAGCTCGGGCTGTTCGTCGTCGGTCAGCTCGCCGCGCGGCAGGGCATCCGCGTCTCGCTGCGCGGCTCGCCCTACGGCGGCACCACGGCGATCGTGTTGCTGCCCCCCACCCTGCTCGCCGATGTCGACGCCGACAGCCCTCTCGAGCGGGTGCCGGTCGGGCGGCTCGCCGGAGCCGACCCGCATCCCCCGCGACGGGACGCGGTCGCCACCAACCGCGCTCCTTCCGAGCCGGCGCGCCGTCGCGGCTCGCCGGTGGCGGGCACGTCCGCGCTGGACCCGCCAGCCAGACCGGTGCTGGACCTGCCCGCGCTGAGCTTGCCGCCGGCCCCGCGCAATCCGGTGGAGATCGTTCCCGACATCGACCGGCCGGCGCTGCCCCGACGTTCCCGCCAGGCAGCACCCGCCCCGCAGCCTCGGGCCGGTTCCCGCCGCGCCGGGGCCACGCCCGCACGGCCCGAACCCGCGCCTGACCGGAACCCCGAGGAGGTCCGCTCACTGATGTCCGCCATCCAACTGGGCTGGGACGGGATGCGCCCCTCAACATCCAGAACCGATAATGACGCCGGCGCGAGTTTCGATGCGCCGTCCTCAACACCCGCACGGGAGAGTGATCAGAATGACTGAGACGGCTGCGGACGCTGGCGGCCTTGCCTGGCTGCTGGACAGCTTCGCGGACCGCGCCCCCGCCGTCCGACACGCAGTCATCCTGTCCGGTGACGGTCTCCTCGTGGCGCGTACCAGAAATCTGGATCGCAACGACGCCGACCACCTCAGTGCCGTCGCGGCTGGTTTCCACAGCCTCGCCAACGGGGCGGGCGACCACTTCGACTGTGGTGAGGTTCGCCGGACGGTGGTGGATCTGACCCGTGGCTTCCTGTTCGTGACGGCCGCCGGCGACGGCGCCCGGTTGGCCGTCGTGGCTGAGCCCGACGCGGACGCGGGCCTGATCGCCTATGAGATGTCGATGCTGGTACGTCGGATGGGTGAGCACATGGCGATCCCTCCGAGGTATGAGAACGCTGCGTACGAGACCAGGTGACCTCTGATGGCGGCATGGCGGAGGTCGTCCGGAGGCAACGAGTGGCTCGACGACGAGGCAGGGCCCTTGGTGCGACTCTACGGCGTGACCTCTGGCAGGACCCACGCTGCGAAGATCCCTCTGGATCTGCTCAGTGTGATCGCCGCCGCCGACGTCCATCCCGCCAGCACCCAGTATCTCGGCCCGGAACATCTCGCGATCCTGCGGTTGTGCGCGCGGCCGACTGCCGTGGTCGAGATCGGCGCCGATCTCGACCTGCCCCTGGGGGTGCTCCGCGTCCTGCTCGCCGATCTCCACGAGTTGGAACTGATCACCATTCGCCCGCCGAACCACGGCGCACTGCACGCCAGTGTGCATCTTCTGGAGGAACTGCTCGATGGTCTTCAGAGACTCTGAAACCCTGGCATCGTCGCAGGAGCCGGCCTCGCTGAAGATTCTCATCGCTGGCGGCTTCGGCAGCGGTAAGACCACGCTGGTCGGCTCGGTCAGCGAGGTGCGCCCGTTCCGTACGGAGGAGAGTCTCAGCGACCGGTCGGTCGGGGTCGATTCGACCGCGGGCGTCGAAGCCAAGCGAACCACCACCGTCGCCATGGACTTCGGGCGGATCACGCTCAGTCCGCGACTTGCCCTGTATCTGTTCGGCACCCCGGGTCAGGACCGGTTCTGGTTCATGTGGGACGAGCTGATGCGCGGCGCGCTGGGTGCGGTCGTCCTGGCAGACACCCGCCGGCTTCCCGACTCGTTTCCCGTCATCGACCACTTCGAACAGCGCGGCACACCCTTCGTGGTCGCGGTGAACTGTTTCGACGGCGCACCCAGGTATCTGCCGGAAGAGGTTTCCGACGCGCTGGAGCTGTCGCCCTCGGTCCCGGTCGTCCTCTGTGACGCGCGGGACCGGGAGTCGACCAAGTACGTTCTCACCACCCTGGTCACCCACGTGCTCACCGCCAAGGCCCACGCTCACTGACCATCCCGTCCGGGGGCCGGCCGCTGCGCGGTCGGACCCACCTGCAACGGTGACCCGGGGTGCGGCCCCCGCCAGGTCGTACGGGTGGACGCGCGGCGGCTGATCACGGCGGCGTCCTGGCCGACCCAGCCGAGCAACGCGGATCCCCTGTTGCGCTGGAACGGCAGGCCGACGTAATACAGGCCGGGCACCGGGCTCACGCCGTCGACGTGGACGGGCAGCCCGTCGGCCGGGTCGACGGCGCCGGGCACCCGCAGCCAGCCGAAGTCGGCGCGGAAGCCCGTCGCCCAGACCACGACGGAAGGCGTCAGCTCCTGTCCGTCGGCCGTCCGCAGTGTTCGGCCCCGCGCGCCGGTCACGCGACCGACGACCCGGACACCCCGTCGGCGCAGGGCGCGCGGACCGGTCCCGATCAGGGGGTCCCGCGCCCGGATCCGCCGCCCCAGCCAGCTCTCGGCGGGGGCCCGTACCGCCCCGAGGACGTCCAGCCAGGTGAAGATGTCGACGCCGAAGGGGCGCTGCGGAAGGACCGGCTGCCGCGTCCCGAGCGACAACGTGACGGACCGCGATGCCGCCAGCTCGGCGGCGATCTGCATACCGGAGTTGCCGCCCCCCACCACCAGGACGGCGCCGTCGGGAAGGTCGGCGGGGCGCCGGTACTGGACGCTGTGCAACTGGACCAGTTCCGCGGCCAGGCCATCGCCCAGCGCCGGGACATGGGGAACCTGGAAGGGGCCGGTCGCCACGACCACGGCACGCGCCGTGCGGACCCCGTTGGCCGTGACGGCCTCGAAGGCACCCTCGCAGGTCCGACGCAGCAGCCGTACGGCCGCGCCGTGCTCGACGGGCAGGGCATGGTGTTCGGCATAGGCCGCCAGGTAGTCCGCCACCTCGTCCTTGCCGGGATAGTGGCCGGTCGGAGCGGGAAAGGGCAGGCCGGGCAGGGCGCTGTGCCGCGCCGGCGTGAACAGCCGCAGCGAGTCCCAACGGTTTCGCCACGCGTCCCCGACCCGCCTGCCCGCGTCCAGCAGAAGGACGTCGAATCCGGCGCGGCGCAACTCGTACCCGGCGGCGAGACCGGCCTGGCCCGCACCGATGATGAGAATTTCTGTCACGACACCCACGATTCCCCGGCGCCGGGTCCAGGGCTTGGACGAACCTGCTGACCCTCCCACCGCACCCCGCGCAGCAGCTCGGACGGCGCCAGTCCGAACATGCTCCGGAACACCCTGGTCAGGTGGGAGGAGTCGGCGAAGCCGGCCTCGTGGGCGGCCTGCGTCAGGGACCCGCCCGACGACAACAGCAGCAGGGCCGTGCGCAGCCGTTCCCACCGCACGTAGGCGCGGAACGGCAGCCCCAGCTCCTGCCGGAACAGGTGCGACAGCCTGCTCTGCGACAGGTGCACGGCTCGCGCCACCTCGCCGAGCCCTACCCTGCCGGGCAGCAGGGTAGGGACAAGATCCACCGCCTCGGCCACGGCGGCGTGTCGCGGGCGCGCGTTCGGGATCTCGCCCCTCACCACGGACCGGATCACGGCGTCGATCGCCTCCGCCGGCGAGACGTCGCCGGGCGGGGGTGGTGGATGCGGATCCAGCCGCCACCGCGCGGCCGAGGCGGACCGGGATTCACCGCGGTCGAGCAGCCGGCCGAGACTGGACACCGGGTCGATCAACGCGAGCAGGCCGTCCGCCGCACCCTCGACGACGGCGTGCGCGGTGTTCGCCGGAATCAGCGCCGCACGGCAGGAATGGTCGATGCCGTCGGCGCCCCGGAGCACCAGGACGGTGTCGCGGGCGACGAGCAGTTGCACCGCGTGGTGCGAATGCGTCCCGGCCGCACCGATCTCGCCGCGATAGTAGATCCGGCCCGGCGCCAGCCCCACCCACCCCCGCCACGTGGCGTTCAACTCACCCGCTCCTTGCGCGTCGCCGGCACAGGACCACGGGTGCCGGCGCCTCGTCGACGCAGCGAGCGTACGCTCGGCCGCCGGCCGCTGACGGTCACGTTCATCTGACCGGACCGCAGAATCGGCTTGGCGTGAAGGGGCTGCCGGGTGGCGCGGTGGGCCGTGGGACGCGTGCCGGCCAGGCGAGACCGACCAGCGCCGCGGACAGCACCCCACGCAGCAGGATCGCGCCCAGCAGCCCGGCCCAGAACGTCAGCCAGGAGTCGTGGTAGACCAGCAGCCAGCGCATGTCGTGGTAGGAGTCGTACGGCCAGACCGCCGAGATCTGTGGGGCGAGCCCCTCTGCCGTGACGAACCGCTCGGCATGAGCACGAGCACCTCGGCCAGCGGGACCACCGCGGCGATCCCGAGGAGCGCCACCAGCCGGCGCTGGGTCGATCGCACCAGTCCCCCTTCGACACGCGACTCTTCGCCGACTTTCCCGCGTCGTGGCAGCTACGGGGGGCTGTTTCGGCGGAATCGGTCCGTCACCCCGGATGCCGCCCGGGCGCGGGCATTCGGGTTGACGGCTCAGCGTGCGGGCGTTCCGCCGGCGGCGTTCCCCTTGCGTCTGGTGCGTGCGGCGTACGCCCGGCGCATCTTGACGTAGTTGCCGCAGCCGGCCATGGAGCACCAGCGGCGGGCCTGGTTCCGGGAGGCGTCGTAGTACGCCCAGCGGCAGGTGTCCCGGGCGCACACCTTCAACCTCGTCCAGCTCTGCTCCTCACCGCACTGCCGGACGGCGTCCAGCAGAGCGGCCAGGGCGTGGTCGATGGCGTTGTCGCGGGCGGCGACGAGGCGGTGTCCACAGTCGGTGAAGGTCATCCGTACCGGCACCCCGGCGAGGGCCTGGTCGAGTCGGTGCAGCGCGGCGGCGTCGGCGGGATGGCCGGCGTGGCCGAGCAGCACCGCACGCAGGCCCTCGCGGACGGTCACGGCGACGGCGAGGTCGGCCGCCCGCAACCGGGCGTCGGGTCGGAGCAGCCGCCGTTCGGCGAACCAGTCCCGGAGCCGTTCGGGGGCGGTGAGTGACTCCTCGTCGATCTGCGGTTCGAACGTGTTGACGAAGTCCCGGAGCAGACGGGCGGCAGGCGGGATCACATCCTCCTCGCTCATCGCACCCCCTCGGTTCACACCAGCGTAATGCCTTGACAGGTGTCACTGCCGCCGTACACCATCAAAACGGTTTCGCTGGTGTAGCAGGGATGCGATGAAGGCGGGGAAGCCCGATGCCCACCACGCTCCGCGACGTGGCGCAACTGGCCCAGGTGTCGGTGAAGACGGTCTCCAACGTGATGAACGGCTACCCGCACGTCAGCGACGGGGTGCGCCGCCGCGTCGAGGCCGCCGTCGAGGCACTGGGCTACCGTCCGAACCGCTCCGCCCGGACCCTGCGGACCGGGCGGGCCGGGGTGCTTGCGCTGATCGTGCCGGAGGCAGACCTGCCCGGGATCGGCGCGCTCGCGCGGGCGGTCGTCCGCGCCGCGGCAGGGCGCGGCTACCGCGTCGTCATCGACCCGATCGACTCCGACCCCGAACGCGCCGCCGTCGCGCACCCTCCGTTGCCGGTCGACGGCTGTCTCCTGCTCGCCAACCTCCCGGCCGTGCCGGGCGTCGGCGGGCTGCCCGTCGTCCGGATCGGCCGGTTCGCCCCGGGGGGTCACGTGGACCGGGTCGGCATCGACCACGTCCGTGCCAGCCGGGACGCCACCGCCCACCTGCTGGGCACCGGCCGGCGGCGCATCGCCGCCATCGACGCCGGACCGGGCGAGCCGTCGCCGACACCGCCGGGCATCCAGGGGTACGCCGACGCCCTCCGCGCCGCGGGCCTCGCCCCGCTCCCCGGCCACTTCCTACGGGCGCCGTCCCACCAGCGCGCCGACGGCTACCGGGCCGCCCGTACGCTGCTGGCCCAGCACCGGCGCCCAGACGCCGTCGTCTGCGCCTCGGACGCCCTGGCGGTCGGCACCCTGTGCGCCGCGTTCGACGCCGGCGTGCGCGTCCCGGAAGACCTCGCGGTCATCGGCGTCGGCGGCAGCGAGGAGGGGCGTTGGGCGCGGCCGGCGCTCAGCACCGTCTCCGCCGACACCGGGTTCATCGCCCGCCAGGCTGTGGCCCGGATCGTCGCCCGCATCGCCGAGCCGAACGCCGCCCCGGTCGACGTGGTGGCGCCCCACACCCTGCTGCCCCGGGCGAGTACGCGAAGGGCCGACCGATCCAGGGTGGCCCACTCCTCGTGCTGATCCCGGCGTCACGGCTGCCGTCGCCGCACGTCGGCTTCGTGCACCTCCTGGCCACGGAACCGACGGCGGTACGTGGCCGGGGTGACGCCGGCGACCCTCAGGAAGGCCCGACGCATCGTCTCGGCCGAGCCGAAACCACAGAGACGAGCGATGGAGGTGACGCCGGCATCTCCGGCTTCGAGGAGGGCCCGGGCCGCGTGCACCCGGATCAGTTCGACGTACCGGGCCGGGGTGGTGCCGGTCTCGCGGCGGAACAGCCGGGTCAGCTGGCGCTCGCTGACCGCCGCACGGGCCGCCATGGTCGCGAGGGTGTGTTCGGCCGACGGTTGCGTCTCGACCGCGTCGAGCACCCGGCGCAGGACCGGCCCGGCCGGCGCGGGCCCGACGCCGGCCGAGTCACGTTGCGCCCGGCCACCGGGCCGGTGGACAGACCCGGCCAGGTGTCTGGCGACCGTGCGCGCCCGGTCGACGCCGAGGTCCTCGGCCACGAGGGCGAGCGCGAGGTCGATGCCCGCGGTCATCCCGGCCGAGGTCAGGTGCGGGCGGTCGCGGACCCAGACGGCATCAGGTCGCACCGCGACGCCAGGGAACCGTGCCGCCGGATCGCCGCAGACGGCCCAGTGGGTCCTCGCCCGCTGGCCCTCCAGCAGGCCCGCCTCGGCCAACACCAACGCCCCCGTACGGAAAGACGCCACCCGCCGCGCCGACCGGCCGATCCGCCGTACCTGTTCGACCACCGTGGTGGGTGGACGGTTGCCGGCCGTCGTCGGACAGCCCGCGACCATCAGCGTGTCGACCGGAGTACGGACCTCGGGCAGCGCCAGGTCGACCCCCATCCACACGCCGACGTCGGTACGCACCGGCCGCCCGTCGGGCGACACGAGCCGCATCCGGTAGCCGCCGGAGCCGTTCAGGACCTGGAGCGGTCCCGCCACGTCCAGGAGGACCGCACCGTCGTGCACGACGAGGACCACCTCACGCCCGTCATCAGCCGCCATACCCACAGGTCCGATGCGCCGGCCGGCTGGTTCCCGGACCGGGCTCACTCGCGCCGTCCCGTAGGCCGGCAGCGGCAGCGGGCACGCCTGATGCGGACCGGATCCCCTCGGATCCGGACCAGCCGCACAGAACCGGGAACCGCGGCGGTGACCGGGCCGACCAGTGCCACATGCACGGACATCAGCCGGGGACGTACTCGATCGGTCCAGGCCGAGCCATGAGGAGGTCATGAATGTTGACGATGGACGTCAGCCGACGGACGGTTCTGCGGGCCGCGGCCGCTGGCGGGGCGGGCATGGGCCTGGCCGGCACGGGCCTGGTCACGTCCGGCCCGGCCGCCCCGGCCTCGGCCTCGGCCGGGCAGCGCACCGGCTCCACCGGCCCGGCCCGGAAGCTGCGCATCGCGATCCTGCTCTTCGACGGGGTCACGGCGGTGGACGCGATCGGCCCGTGCGAGGTGCTGTGCCGGATCCCGGGCGCCGAGGTGGTGACCGTCGGCAGGGAGGCCGGCCGGGTGCGGACGGACACCGGGGTGCTCACGCTCGGCGTGGACCACACGCTGAGCCAGGTGCGCACGGCCGACGTGCTGCTGGTGCCCGGGGGAAACGTCCGCGACGTGCAGGCGGACCCCGAGACGATCCGCTGGATCCAGCGGCTCCATCGGCACACGACGTGGACCGTCTCGGTCTGTACCGGATCCCTGGTGCTGGGCGCGGCCGGCCTGTTGCGCGGGCTGCCGGCCACCACGTACTGGGGCCTCAAGGCCGAACTCGCCCAGTTCGGCGCGACGTTCGTGCCGAGCCGCTTCGTCGAGGCAGGTCGGATCATCACCGCGGCCGGCATGTCCGCTGGGATCGACATGTCACTGCATCTCGCCGCCAAGCTCGCCGGTGACCGGATCGCACAGGCCCTACAACTGGTCGTGGAATACGACCCTCAACCGCCGTTCGACACGGGCAGCCCCGACAAGGCCGGTCCGGAGCTGACCAGCCTGGCACTGCGGCTGCTCAGGAATTCCGCCGCCCGCTGACCCGGGTCTGGGGAAGCGGGCCGGTCAGGGCGCCGGATCGCGCTGTTCGAACCGGATACTGCGCAGGATCGAGACCATCATCCGGCAGTACTCGGCCCAGTCGGCGAGGCTCGGGGTGGTGAGGCGTAGGACCAGTAGGTACGGCGCGTCGGGCAGGGGCACGACCGCCTGGGCGCAGGCGACCGGGACGACTGCCGGTTCCGGCTGCGCGCCGAGCCGCGTGGGGATCGGCGCGCCGGAACCGGCCAGCACGACCACCGCCGGACCGCACGGCAGGATACGTTGCTCCACCCGCTGGTACGGCCCCGCCGCGCGTTCGAACTGCGCGGTCAGCCGGTCCGCAGCGAGGTTCACGTCCATCTGCTCCGCGGGCTCCAGAGCGACCAGCAGGGACGACACGCTGGCCTTGCCGTCGGCCACCAGGCAGCTGAACCCGTAGTAGAGCAGTGGGTAGCGGCTCAGCTCGACGACCTGCCGGTCGTACAGTGCGGCCAGGGACCGACGCTGGTCGGGGTCTCCCTCGGGCAGGACCCGGGCGGCGAGCTCGAACAGAGCCTGCCGGCGCTGGTCGGGGTCGGGGTGCAGCGGCATCGCGTGGAACCAGGAGGGCACGGCGAATCCGACGCGGGGCAGCGCGGGCGGCGCCGTCTCGGTGAACGGGAGCACTAGTGGGCCACCGCCTTCTTCGCCTCCTGCAACCGTTCCGCCTTCTCCCGCTGTGCGGCGTCGTCCTCGCCCCCGCCCAGGCTCCACGCCCGCTCCATGGCGGCCGGGATGTCGTACCAGCCGTCCTGCCAGTAGTCGTCGACGTGGTTGGCGATGTCCTCCTGCTGCATGGAGTTCGCCGACGACTGCCAGCTTCCGTCGAAGAACGCCTCGCGCATGCCGCGAGTGACGTCGTCGAGGCCTTCGAGGGCCGGGTCCATCACCTTCCCGATGGGGATGGTGCTGGCTCCGGCCAGGTCGAAGACCAGATCCTGGCCGGAGACGTCGCCGCCGGACAGCCGGGCGGAGCCGTGCAGGATGCCGCTGCCGATCCCGAGGATCGTGCTGGCACCCAGGCCGCTGCCGCCGAAGATGATGAGCGCCCCGCCCAGCGGGGCGCCGATCACCGTCCCGGAGAGCACGGTGCCGGTGCCGATGATGAGCAGCGACACGAGACCGCTGCCGACGGCGATGTCGCCGAAGACATCGCCCAGGTTGGCGATCCGGTTCGCGTTGTTCGTCATCCAGTCCCCGAACGCGTCGAACGGCGCGGTCAGGCCGTCCAGGAGTTCCGTGAGCAGCCCGGGATCGCTGGCGGACTCGGCGAGACGGCCGAGCCTCTTCGCGACCTCCGTCGACAGCTCCTCGTGGTGCCTCTTCAGGGTCTCGGCGCTCGCGACGATGTCGTCGCGCTCCCCCTGTGCTGTCTCGAGCCGCCGGTTGGCGGCGTTGACCTTGGCCTGAGCGGCGGCGAGGTCCAGGTCGTTGTCGAAGAACTGACCGACGAGGCTGAGCGCCGGGTCGTCCTCGGCCGCCTCCACCTTCTTCTTGGCCGCTGCGGCGTCCTGCTCGTAGGCGCGGGCCTTCGTCTGCAGCGTGACGAGGTCCTGGTGCCACTCCTCCAGCAGGTCCGCGGCTTTGGTCATCGTGCTGGCGGCTTCGTCCAGCTTCTTCGGGAACCCGTGGATGCGGTTGCGAAAACCCTCGGCCGCCTGGCCTTCCCAGCCGCCGACGCCCCGAGCCACCGCATCGATCTCACCTCTGGCCTCCTGCAGCCTGCCGGCGGCATTCTTGAGGACGGTGGCGAAGGCCGCGACGTTCGCGGGGGTTCCTGGCGCGGGGTCGAAACCCAGGGCAGGGTACTTCTCGGGTGCGAAGCCGAACCACTCGAGCATGCGTCAGCTCCCCTTCGGAGCCAGCTCGGGTTCGAGCACGCCCTTGAAGTGCTGACCGTTGTCGAGGTCGGTCTGCGAGTACCCGTCGGCGGACAACGTCAGCCTGTTCTGCACGCCCTGCACCCCCGCGGCCATCTTGTCGAGCGTGCTGCCCCAGCGGTCGACGAAGTCCTCGGCGGCGGCGTCCAGGTCTCCCGATCCGAGGTCCTCGGCGTTGCCCGACCCGAGTTTCCGCTGCGCCGCGTTGATGTCGCCCTTGATGCCTTCGATCCGCGTCACCACGGAACGCAAGGCGTCCACCTCGACCTTGAACCCGCCCAAACCGTCCATCCTCGTTCGACTGCTGCCACATGGTACGGCTACCGGTACGACAGTCCGGTTCGGGATCATGACCGGCGTTCGAGGTCGCGGCGACGCCTGTGGTGGGTCTGCCCTGGCCCACCTGACGGAGCCAGCCCGCCGCATCGAACTGCGGGTCCGGCCGCAGGCCACCGCCAAGGCGAAGCTCGACGGGTGACGCGGTGGCGAACCCGCAAGATCATTGCAATATGATCTTGGGCTTGGTTCACGTCGGCGGGCGCACGGCGGGCATGCCCGCGTCCCCGCATCATCACGCACTACGAAGGAGAAACCCTCTTGCGTCTTCGCGTTGCAAGGGTCGCGCTGCCGCTCGTCGCCGTCGCGCTGCTGTCCGCCTGCGGTGGCGGCCAGGCCGAAACTGGTGACGACAGTGGCACCGGCATCCCGAAGTCCCCGGAAGACTCGTACGCAGCGATCATGAAGGCCATCTACGCCGCCGACTCGCAGCGGGTGTGCTCACTGATGACTCCGGACGCCGCGGACAGGTTCATCGGGGAGATGAGGCGATGGAAGGACGCTGAGGGCACGACCTGCGAGGGCGTGGTGGACTCCTTCGCCAGCCAGCAGTCAGGTCCGCCGCCGAAGGAGTGGGGGCCCACGATGTACGGCAAGGTCGAGTACCCCAACCAGTTCTTCGCGATGCTGGAGGCCTGCCCGCCGGACCCGAACGGCGGCTTCCAGGGGAACTTCGCCGCAGTGACCTGGAAGAAGCAGGACGACGGCTGGATCATCACCGAATTCGACATCAGCACCGGCTGCGGAGGCTGAGCCCGCCGACCACCCCTGTCTGACCTGGACCTGCCCGGTAGCGACCGGGACGTCGGACAAGAGCGCCGGCCTCCTCCTGTGGGAGGGGGCCGGCGCTCTCACCGCCCCTGGACGCACGCGCCAACAGGCCGCCGTGCGAGCCAGGACCAGCCCGTGGCGGGATCGGCCAACCGGTCAGGTGACGCCTAGTGCGGTGTCCACTAACGTTCACCGGGTTTCCGGTGCCCTGTTGTGGATCCTCGCCGTGCGGGCGAGCGACTCCCCACCTGGTGGTGGGGCG
>NZ_JBFAAF010000087.1:0-25993 GCF_040639595.1 Micromonospora sp. NPDC023814 | reverse complement strand
CAGCGCGTTGGCCGACGAGCTCGGCGTCAGCCGGCGCAACCTCGAGCTCCGGTTCCAGCGACAGATCGGTCTGTCCCCCGGAACTGTCACCAGGATCGCTCGCTTCCAGCGCGCCCTGCACATGCTCACCCGGTCCGCCGGCCTGCCGCAGACGGCGGTCGACTGCGGTTACGCCGACCAGCCGCACTTCAACCGTGAGGTCCGCGCCATGTCCGGCCTGACCCCGACCGAGCTGTGCGCATTCTTTCAATACCGGGAGCCCTCCCCCGGCTAGCGTCCCCGGCATGAGGTTCAACGGTAAGACCGCACTCGTGACCGGCGGTTCGCGGGGAATCGGCCGGGCGATCGTGCATCGGCTCGCCCGCGAAGGCGCAACGGTCGTGTTCACGTACAAGGAGAATCGGGCGGCGGCCGACGACCTCGTCAGCCAACTCGCCGGCACGATCGCCGTCCGCGCCGACCAGGAGGACCTCACCAGCATCTCGGCAATGTTCCAGCCGGTTCGCGACGGCTTGGACATTCTCGTCAACAACGCCGCTGTCAACCCCCGGGCGCTGATCGCGGACATCACCGAGGACGAGTTCGACCGAGTGTTGACGGTCAACACCAAGTTCCCCGTGCTGGCCATGCGCGAAGCGGCGCCGGTGCTGCGCGACAAGGGCCGCATCATCAACATCTCCACCCTCAACACGGTGGTGCCGGCACCCGGCCACTCCCTCTACTGCGCCAGCAAAGCCGCGCTCGAACAGTTCACAGCGGTCGCCGCCCGAGAGTTCGGCGCCCGTGGCATCACCGTCAACACGATCTCGCCCGGCGCGACCGACACCGACCTGCTGCACGCCGCCAACCCTCCGGAGGCGCTGGCCCAGACCGCCGCCGTCACCGCGTTGCAACGGCTCGGCCGGCCCGACGACATCGCGGCCGTGGTCGCCTTCCTCGCCGGGTCCGACGCGCAGTGGATCACTGGGCAGAACATCCGTGCAACAGGCGGGCTGCTCGTCTGAGCTCGACGCCGACGCGGAGCCCTGCCGGGTGGTTGTCCGGTGCCCACCGGAAACCCGGTGAACGTCGGCGGACACTGCACTACCCTCGTCCGGGTGATCGCTGATCTGCCCTCGTTCGAATTCGCCTTCCCTGGCCCGCTGCGCGACAAGTTGGTCGCTGCCGTGCTCGACGGGACCAAGACCGCCACCACCGGCCTGCTCCAGGACTACGAGATCGACGGCGAGCCGCTGCCGGTGGTGGGCACCCGCGCGGCTGTGGTCGACTCCGCCGGCCGCCGGGTCGCAGTGATCGAAGTGACCGACGTGCGTGTCAGCCGACTTGGTGACGTCGATTTCGACCACGCTCGCGATGAGGGCGAAGGGGACGACTCGGTTGCGGCCTGGCGAGCCGGACACGAGGACTACTGGCACGGAACGGACTACCGAGGCTGGCTGGGCAGACCGGACTTCACCGTGAACGACGACACCCCGGTCGTGCTGGAGCGGTTCCGCCTCGTCGCGAAGCTCTGACCTCCACGCCTGAAGGAAAGTCCCGCTCGCTGCCCGGTCGCACCACCACGATATGTCCGGGAGGCGACGCGTCAGGTCAGGGTCGGTGTGGCGGCGGACGCGGTCAACGTCGCCCGCCGTCGCTCGACCTCGGCGGCGAGCGAATCCGGGTCGCAGCCGGCGAGGTGGTCGCGGATCAGCAGATGGATAAAGCGGTATTCCCCGTCGACCTTGGTCAGCAGGCTCCGGTCGACCGCGAGACGGAGGTACCTGCGCCGCCACGGGTCCGGCTCCCCCGCAACCGCCATGCACACCCGGGCGTACACGCCGTTGACCAGCAGCGCTCCGGCTGTCGCCGGCCAGAGAGCGAAGAGCGCGCCCGCGAACCAGCCGGCGAGCGGAGACCAGAATGGTGCCGTCCACCCCGGGGCCACCAGCAGAGCCGCGGGGACAACCGCCACGTGCGCTGCCAGGCAGGAGGCTGCCAGCCAGGTCAACCAATGCCTGCGGGGCTCGATCGACTCGGTCACGGGGGTGCCGACGGCGGGCTCCAGTTCGGTGCACCATGCGAGGGCGGCCACCACGGTCAGCCAGGCGGGCACCCCGACGGCCCAACCGACCAGGGCGGCCTCGGAGAGCCCGAAGGCAGCGATCGGCGGTACGGTCAGTGCCGGACCAACCAGAGTCCACAGGATCCTGTATCTCCGCTTTCCCGTGAGGAGCACGCTCACCACACCGACGACGGTTGCGCGGTTGTGGAGCGGCGCCGCGAGTACGGCGGTTTGCCCGACTCCGATGGCGACCACCGTGACGGCGAGCGTGAGCCGGGACTGGTCGGCGACGAGCCGCGCTAGCCACCACAGCAGCAGAAAGACAACAAGGTTGCCCGCCGCCACCGCCACCCACCAGGCCGCCAGCGGCAGCCATCGAGGCGCCACCGGGCCCGACCGGGCCCGCCTGGTGTAGGCGGTGATCAACCAGACGACGCCACCGATGGTCATGGCGCTGAGCAGTCCGGCGAGCAGGCTCGTCTGCGAGGTCAGCGCGACGAGGGTCACCACCGCGCAGGAACCACCCGTGGCCGGCCCCACCCAATCCCGGCTGGCGGCACGAACGACCGGGGTGACGACGTACGGAACGGTCGCCGGGCTGAGAGCTGGCACCGTCACCCCGGAGTTCATCTCGGTGGCGGCGACGGCAAGGGTGCGCACACCACGCAGGGCACGGCCAGGATCTACCGTGCCGGATCCCCGGCGGGCGAGTACCTCCACCAGGTAGGCGTCGAACAGCAGACTTCGTCGCATGACCGGATCCTGTTCACCGGTCGCCATCTCGACCGGCCGGTCACCGTAGGCGAGGGCCATGATGTTGAGCATGAGCGGCGAGGTCAGCAGCTCCCACAGTTCGGGGTCTTCGCGTAGGGCGTCGAGCACACCGTTGAGCCAGGGGCTGACCGTGGTGAAGAAATCCACCACCTGTTCCTCGTTGAGCGGCCGGATCAGCACCGCCCCCTGCAGGTGCAGGCGGGCCGACAGGGTCTCGTAGTCGGCGATGCGGCTGCAGACGGCAAGCCGGGTGACGCCCCACTGCTCCTGAAGCGCGTTGATCTCCGCCACGCACCGGGCCCGGTCGCCGTCGCGGACCTCGTCGAGCCCGTCCAGCAGCAGGATCAGCCGATCGGTCTCCAGCCACACCCGGCCCACCTTGTCCGGGATTCGGTACCGCTGCCGAAGACTGTCCAGCAGCCACTCGACGAAATCCCGTGGGCCGCTGTCCCGGGTACCCACGAACGGCAGCAGAGGCGGCCGGGACCGCGACCAGTCGGCGAGATCGACCACGACGGGGATCGGGGCCCTGACCTCCGCCGGGGACGATCGAGCCTGCTCGACCAGCGCCCTGGCCAGAACGAGCACCTGGGTCGTCTTGCCCGCACCGGGCGCTCCAAGGATGAGCATCGACTCACCCATCTCGTCGAACACGCCCAGTATGTCGTCGTCAGCCCGAAGGTGGTGTTCGCTTCCGCTGACCCGCTGGACCAGATTCGTGGGAGGCAACACGGCGGTCGGCTGCTCGTCCAGCGCCAGGGCCACCCGCACCTGCTCGGCCAGCGACCCGCGCATCCGCAGCTCGACATAGCGCTGCACCTGGTCGAGGGCACGGGTGTCGTTGCGGGGATCGTCGGGATGGCGCGCCGAGATCCGGCTGGCCGGGGGCCTGCGGCTCCACGCTTCGACGGCGACGACGCTGACGATGCCAGCGATCGCGGCAGGCCACAGCCAACCATCGAACGGCTTCAGCCACGCCGGGAGACTGCCCCCGGTCTCGACGTTCACCGCCGTCGGGACGATGACCGCGAGGACGATCGTGGTGACGGCGACCTGGAGTACCCGCAGCAACCCACCCGTCCCATCTCAGCACCGCACGGCCGGACAGGGCGATTCTGTCACCGAATGTCTACTGTGAGCGAGCCGCCATCCGGCCCCGATGCTTGGTCGACAGCACGCGCGGGCAGGCCGACGGCGCCGGCTCCGATCACCGCCGCGGTGGTACGGGGTCGCTCTGGCGCCCCCAGACAGGTGTCGAGCGCGGGCCGCCGCCACCTGGAGCGCACGCCCGCCGGTCGGAGGTTCTCCCGGCCAGTGCCGGGAGGCTAGGCTTCGGCGCATGTCGAGGTGGCGATGGCAGGGCCGTCCGGCGAACATCGCCCTGGTGCTCGTGGTGGGCCTGGTGGCCCTCGTCGGCCTGGTGGTGCAGTCGCGTGGCATCGACACCGCCGCTGAACGGGCGGCGCTGCTGGCCGTGCTGGCCTCTTCCGGCGCGCTGTACGTCCGCCGCCGCCATCCGGTCGCGGTGGGCGTGGTGGCGCTGGCCGCCGTCGGCGCGTACGGAGCGTTGCTGCACCGGCCCGGGCCGATCATGCTGGTGTTCGTCGTGGCGCTCTACACCGTCGTCGACGAGGGGCACCTCGCAGTCGCCATCGGGCTCGGTCTCGCCTCGGTGGTCGCCTTCGCCGTCGCGGACAGCTACAACAGGACAGCGAACAGTGCGAACGGGGCGACGCTGCTGCACGCCGGCTGGCTCATCGCGGTCATCGTCGGCGTGACCCGCAACCGCCGGGCCTACCTCGCCGAGGGACAGGCCCGGGCGCTCGCCGCCGAGCAGCGGACGGAGGAGGAGGCCCGGCGCCGGGCCACCGAGGAGCGGCTGCGCATCGCCCGCGAGCTGCACGACGTGCTCGGGCACCACCTCTCGCTGATCAACGTGCAGGCCAGTGCCGCGCTGCACCGCCCGGACCCCACCCGGTCCGCGCAGGCCCTCACCGCGATCAAACAGACGAGCAAGGAGACGCTGCGCGAGTTGCGGACGGCTCTCGGAATACTGCGGCAGGAGGGCGCGGCGCCGACCGCGCCCGCACCCGGCCTGAATCGCCTGTACGAGCTGGTCACGGCGGCCGGCCGGTCCGGATTGGAGATCCGCACCGAGCTGACCGAAACCCGGCCGCTACCGCCGGAGGTCGACCTGGCGGCGTACCGGATCGTCCAGGAGGCGCTCACGAACGTGACCCGGCACGCGGGCGCGGCCGCCGCGGTGATCCGAGTCCGGCCCGACCACGACGACGTGCTGGTGGAGGTCGAGGACGACGGTACCGGCGCACCGGGCCCGCCCGGCAACGGGATCCTCGGCATGGGCGAGCGGGCCCAGACGTTGGGCGGTTCGCTGAGCACGGGCCCCGGGCCGGACGGCGGCTTCCGGGTGCGCGCCCGCCTCCCGCTGCGGCCCGACCCGGTGCCGGCGGGAGCGCCGGCGCTGCGATCGGAACCGGGGGACGCGGCGTGATCCGGGTGCTGCTCGCCGACGACCAGACCCTGGTACGCGCGGGGTTCCGGTCCATCCTCGATGGCGAGGACGGCATCGAGGTGGTCGGGGAGGCCGCCGACGGTGCCGAGGCGGTGCGGCTCGCCCGGCAGCTGCGGCCGGACGTCGTCCTCATGGACATCCGGATGCCCGTGCTGGACGGCCTGGCCGCCACTCGGGAGATCGCCGCGAGTTCCGATGTCCGCGTGGTCATCCTGACCACCTTCGACCTGGACGACTACGTCTACGGCGCGCTGCGGGCCGGCGCGAGCGGCTTCCTGGTCAAGGACACCGAGCCGGCGGAGCTGATCCACGGAGTGCGGGTGGTGGCGCGCGGTGACGCACTCATCGCGCCGTCGATCACCCGCCGGCTGATCTCCGAGTTCACCGCCCGGGCCACGCATCCGGACCCGGGACCGCGGCTGAGCGCGCTCACCGAGCGGGAGCGTGAGGTGATGGCGCTGGTCGCCGCCGGCCTGTCCAACGACGAGATCGCGGCGCGGCTGGTGCTGAGCCCGGCGACCGCGAAGACACACGTCAGCCGGATCATGACCAAGGCCCAGGTCCGGGACCGGGCCCAGTTGGTGATCCTCGCGTACGAGTCCGGCCTGACCGTCCCCGGCTGGCTCGCCCGCTCCTGACAACAACCTCCGGGCACGCCGGGTGCCTGGCGGTGTGGCTCGTCGAGCCTGCCTGCGGGGGCGAGTGGGCGGTTGCGCCGGTAAGGGGGAGACACAACCGCAGCGGTACGACGCCCCGAGCGCGTACAACCCGGGTGGTAGGCCCATCGGCAACTCCGGCATGACGACCCGGAGCCACGCTGGTACATACGCTGCCGCCTGTACCCGTCACGCGACCGAAGGGGTCCTCGATGTCCATCCGCCACATGCTTGCCGCCGCCGCAGCCGCCCTGCTCGGGGCGTTCGGACTTGCCGCACCGGCGGCTGCGCACGTCTCGGCCCAGCCGGCCGCCGCCAGTGTCTACACCATGAGCGCCGGGCGAATCGGGGCCAGCGTGGCCGCCGTGCTGGGGCTGACCGGCGTGATCATCGGCGCGCTCGCTCTGGGCCGCCCCACCAGTCGCATCGGCACCGGCAACGGACGCGGCGGAGCCACCGTGGCCCTGGTGGCGGGGCTGATCGGCATCGCCCTCGGTGGACTGGTCGTGGCCACCTCCGACAGTGGCATCGGCACCGGCAACGGGCGCGGCGGAGCCTACGTGGCCCTGGTGGTGGGGCTGATCAGCATCGTCCTCGGTGGGCTGGCTATGGCCCGCACCCGCCGCACCGGCTGACCCGGCCCTCGCGCCGCCGCCCGGGTGCGCCCGCCCGGCTTTGGGCAGCCGGCTTCCGGCGGCGGCGTACGGCTGTGAAACGGGACGCTACCCGCCTCTGAGCAGCGCAAACATGGAGCCGCAGGTGGGAGTGGGTGCCGTTTCGGGCGGTGCCGTTGGGTGCTGTCGGTCAAGCGCGGCCCGCCGCTCCCAACCTGCTCTGCCCTCATCGGCAGAGAATGGGACGTTCGTGCACAGGTAGAACTCTCTTGCAGGGAAGACAACCTGGCGACGTCATCTTGGAGGAAGCCCGGGGCCGCTCGCGGTCACCGCGACGTGCTTTCTCCAATCGCGCCGCACCCGCCTCTGTGACGATTACCGTACGTTAACGTGACTGACTTTAGGGTTACCGCCTTGACGCTCAGCGCGCTTTTGGTTCTGCCCGCTGGCGCGCTCGTCGTGACACCAACGCCGGCGGTAGCCACGCCGTACGTGCCATGCCCCGCCGTGAAGCCGTCGGTTCCTCCGCCCGCCATGCCGTCTCCCCCACCGGTTGACCCCGCGCAGCGGGCGGTCGGGGGGCAGGCGCTGGCGACGCCAGGACTGGCCATCCCTGCGGATGCGCCGAAAGCTCCGGCAGTGACCGCCACCGCGTGGCTCGTGGCGGACCTCAACAGCGGTGAGGTCCTGGGTGGGTGCGGCCCCCACGAGCACCGAACGCCAGCCAGCGTGCAGAAGCTGCTGCTCGCGGCGTCCCTGATGCCCCGCCTCGATCCGGCCGACATCGTTCAGGTGACCCGGGCGGATCTGCACGATCTCGATCCGGCGAGTTCGCTGATGGGGGTGGTCGAGGGCGGCCGGTACTCGATCGAGAGCCTGTGGCTGGGGCTTCTCCTCAAATCGGGGAACGACGCGGCCAACGTGCTGGCTCGCGTCGGCGGCGGCGCCGCCGGCAGGCAGGGCGGAGTCGACGCGATGAACGACGAGGCGCAGCGGCTGCGCGCGAACCAGACACACGCTGCGACGCCCTCCGGCTTGGACGGCCCCGGCCAGTACACCAGCGCGTACGACCTCGCGCTGATCGCGCGAACCGTCTTCGCCCGCGAGGACTTTCGGCGCTACATCGCCACCGAGGTGGCACAGATACCGGCACGGCCGGGAAACCCGGCAATCGAGATCACCCATGACCAGACGCTGCTGGGCCACTACCCCGGGACGCTCGGAGGGAAGACGGGCTTCACCGACCTGGCTCGGCAGACGTACGTCGGCGTAGCCGAACGCAACGGGCGACGGCTCGCGGTGACCCTGCTCGGGGCGGAGACCGCGCCGCTGGGGAGTTTGGGTGAGGCGGCAGCGCTGCTCGACTGGGGCTTCGCTCTTCCTGCCGGCGCGTCCGTCGGCCGCCTGGTCGCACCCGAGGAAAAGAAGCACGACCGTCCCGTGGTCCCCGTCAAGGGCGAGCAACACGGCGGGGCCGGGGAATCGTCGTCCCTGTCCGTGCCCGCCGGTCTCGGCCTCGGCGCCGCCCTCGTGCTGGCAGTCCTGATCCTGGCGGCCCCACGGCGGCGCAATGATGCACGGGGTGAAGGCGGCCAACGGTAGGGAGTCCCCCGGCCGGACGCCTTGCCCGGGCCAGGCATGATCTCACCCATGACGATCAACAGCGCCGGCCACTCCGGAAGCCAGGGGCCCTGCCGCTGCCGTAAGCCGACCCACTGCCACGCCGTGGGCCACTGCCACAGCGAGGTCGGCTCCCGTCGTCAGGGACCCGGCTGCAAGGGCCGCAAGGGGGCCCTGGACTCCTGTGGCGACGACCCTTGCAGCAGCCCGGGCTGCTGCGACCTCGGCCTCTTCTCCACCCTGCTCACCCTGGGCGCCGCGATGGCGGGCGCCACCGGCGGCCTGGCGCCCGCCCGGCAGGGCCGACTGGCCGGCAATCGGCCGGGAACCCTGGACCGGGCCGGTCTCGCCGCGATCCGCGGCTACCGCCGCTGGCTGTCGCACCGCTGGCCCGGGCAGTGCCGGTACACCCCGACCTGTAGCGCGTACGGACTCGCCGCCGTCGACCGCTACGGGCTGGCCGTCGGCGGGCGGCTCGCGGCGGCCCGGCTGCGCCGTTGCCGGCCCGAGGTGCCGCTCGGAACCGCCGACCCGCTGACCTGATCCGGGGCCGCCGGGTGAGCAGCTGTGGTGACCCGCAGGCACCACCCCGGCCAGACGGGCCGCTCCGGGCGGCCAGCGGGCGCCAGCGCCTCGGACACCGCACCGTCGCCGACGTTGGCACAGGCTGGAACCCTCGTTCGAGGGCGGCGGAAGACACATGGGCCACCTGCTCGCCGACGGCGGCAGAATCACCCACGTGCCCGCCCATCTCCACATCCTGGCTGACCGCACCAGGGCCGACGGGGAGGCCGACCATGGCTGAGCAACCACGACTGACCTTCGAACAGGCCAACACCATCTACGACATCCTCGTCCGCCACGCCGGCGCCGACGAGACCGGCCGCAGGGACTTCGTGTTCGCCGAGACCTACCCCGGCTACCACTACTGCGATCTCTACCGATTCCAGGGCGCCCTCGGCTTCGGCGGCACGTTCTGGCACAAGAACGGCCGCTGGTACGTGACCACCGGCCCGGAAGACATTGCGGGGCTGCACCCGGCCCGCGGTGCCGGGTTACTGCCGGTGGACGCCGGGGCACCGGCGAGGCTTGCTCTTTCGGGGCCTGTTGTCACCGCCGGTGGCGTGTTCTCATACCGAGACGACGATGTCTGTGAGCAGGTCGGGGCGACCCTCGTTCGTCCCGCTCCACGACCCCATCCCCCATGCGTGAAAGGTGCAACGATGCACAGGAGACTGACGTTCCAACTGGCAGTCCTGACCGCCACCGCGGCGACGTTCCTGGCGGCCGGTGGAGCCTCCGCGGCGGTGGGCACGGCAGCGTCCGTGACCGCCTCCGCGGGTGTCGCGGAATGCGAGCCGGGTGCCGAGGGGCACAGCGCGGCGCGGGTGAGCGAGGGCGCCACGGCGCAGGAGCCGGAGCTGTATTCCAAGAACGAGGCAAACGCCTACGGCGTGATCAAGGACTCGCCGCGCCTGCCCAACGGCAGCGTCACCGTGCCCACGGTCTTCCACATGGTCTCCGACCACCCCCTCAGCGCGGCCGAGACGAACAGGTGGAACACCCTGATCGCGGCGCAGATGACGGTGCTCAACGACTCGTTCGCGGGCCGCACCGCGGCGAACGCCTCCGACACGCCGTTCCGGTTCTCGCTCGTCGACACGACGTGGACGGTGAACAGCGACTGGTACACGGTCGTGCCGGGCAAGAACGAGCGGGACATGAAGCGTGCTTTGTACACCGGCGACTCCCGCACCCTGAACGTGTACGCGGCGAACATCGGCGGCGGGCTCCTCGGCTGGGCGTACTTCCCGAAGGGTTACAACAACGGCCGGGACTACATCGACGGCGTGGTGATGCTCGACGAGTCGATGCCGGGCGGAACCGCGGGCAAGTACGCCCTGGGTGACACCCTGACGCACGAAGTCGGGCACTGGCTGATGCTGGAGCACACCTTCGCGCACGGGTGCTCCGCTGCCGGCGACTACGTCGCGGACACCCCGCGGGAGGCGGCGCCGCAGTTCAACTGCCCGGTGGGCGCGGATACCTGCACGGCACCCGGGCTGGACCCGGTCCACAACTTCATGGACTACACGCAGGACGCCTGCATGAACATGTTCACCCCGGGACAGGCGGACCGGATGAGCGACGCCTGGGTGGCGTTCCGGGCCGGCGGCGCCAAGTAACCACGCACGTGTCGGGGTTGGCGGGCCGCGGTCGGCGGCTCGCCAACCCCCTTTGTGTACGCAGACCGAAGCGCTACCGAAAGGCCCCTCACCAACGGCACCCCCTGGGTGGCAGGTAGGCGTCGCGGAACAGGAATCGACGTTCCTTGACGCCTGTCCGGCGGCTGTCTAGCGTCGGTTGCCATGACCCGGCCCAAGTTCCTGCCACTGCTCACCGCCCTGATCGTCGCCGCGGCGGCGGCACTGCCCGGCAGTGCCGCCGCCGCCAACCCCAGCCGATCGGCGAGCGGACCGGGGGCGGTCATGCTGATCGGCGGCGCTCTCGCCGACGACAACAGCGCCGTATACGGGGAGTTCGTCCGGCAGGCCGGTGGCTCCGGAGCGCGTATCGGCGTGCTGAGCGCGTCCTCGGCGTCGCCGCACTGGGCCGCCAACCAGGTGGGCAAGGTCCTCGAGCGGTACGGGGCGGCGGAGGTCACCTGGATCCCGGTGAGCGTCAAGAAGAACGGCAGCGGCGACGACGCGGCGAACGCGGCGCTGGCCGCGTCGATGACCGGGTTCTTCTTCGCCGGTGGCGACCAGTTCCGCTACGTGCAGTCGATGATCCACGCCGACGGCTCCGACGGTGCGGTGCTCGCCGCGATCCGGCAACGCTTCCAGGCCGGCGCGCCGGTCGCGGGCACCAGCGCCGGCATGCAGATCTTCGCCGGCCCCGACATGATCACCGGAGGGTCGAGCTACTACGGGATCCGCGACGGGGCGCACACCGGCTACTACGACACCGACGAGATCCTCGGCTACTGGCCCGCCGGTGGCTTCAACTTCTTCACCTCCGGCCTCGTCGACACCCACTTCGACGCGCGCGGGCGCAACGGGCGGTCGCTCCGGCTCGCCGCCGACACCGGGCACGACCGGGTGTACGGGGTGGGTGAGAACACCGCGCTGGTGGTCACCGGGGCGGGCACGGCGAGCGAAACCGCGCGGGTCGTCGGCACGAACGGGGTGTCGATCATCGACCTGCGCTCGGCCCAGGTCGGCACAGTCGGCGGGCACTGGTCGATCAGCGGTGTCCGATGGAGCTACCTCACCGACGGCGACAGCTACGATCCCGGCCGGTGGCAGGTCACGAAGGGCGCGACGAACACCCCCGCCTCGCCGCACGACCGCGCGGCGGCACCGCCGTCGACCGACGTGTTCGGCTCGTACGCGCTGCGCGACGCCGCCCTCGACCTCGCCGATGCCGGGCGGTCCACCGCGACGACCGGCACGACCGCGGAGACCGGTCCGCGTTTCGCGGTCGGGTTGGCCAAGGGCGCCTCGTTCCTCGCGTACACCGCCGGCGGGGCCGGCCCCGCGTCCTTCACCGACCTGACGGTGTCGATCCAGGCGGGCTGAGCCACCGGGGAGCAACACACTCGCGCCCGGTTTCCGCCCATCCTGACACGCACCAGGGCGAGGGCCTCCAGCGCGTGCGGAACGCGCCAGCGAGGTCCAGCGCCTGCCCGGTCGGACAGCCTCGGCTGTGCGGTGCCGGCATGGCACGATACTCGGTGTCCTCCGCCGCCGGGTGGTCGGGACACGACGTTGATGGAGTCGGGATGACAGGACTGGCCGGCGCACCGATGCCGGGGCTGACCCCACTATGGACGCACGACCCGGTCACCGCCGGCCCCTACCGGCTGATCGGCCGCCTGGGCGCGGGCGGGCAGGGAGTGGTCTACCTCGGTGAGGACGACCAGGGCCACCGCGTCGCGGTCAAGATGATCAACATCGACCTGCGCGACCCCCGGGCCCGGTCGCAGTTCACGAAGGAGATCGCCGCAGCTCGCCGGGTCGCGCCGTTCTGCACGGCGCAGGTGCTCTTCGCCGAGGTGGACGGCGAAACGCCCTACGTGGTCAGCGAGTTCATCGAGGGACCGACCCTTCACCGGTACGTCCGCGAACACGGGACGGTCAACGGCAACGCGCTGCACCGGCTCGCCGTCGGCACTGCCACCGCGCTCGCCGCGATCCACCGATCCGACATCGTGCACTGCGACCTCAAGCCGGACAACGTGGTGCTCGGCCGGGACGGCCCCCGGGTGATCGACTTTGGCATCGCCCGCGCACTCGGGGTCACCGAGACGGTGACCAGTCGGGTGATGGGGACGACCGCGTACATGGCCCCGGAGCGATTCCGCAACGACGCGGTCGGCCCGCCCTGCGACGTCTTCGCCTGGGCCGCCACGATCGCCTTTGCCGCGAGTGGCCGGCCGCCGTTCGGCAACGACTCGCTCTTCGCGGTCATGCACCGGGTCCTGAACGACCCGCCCGACCTGCCGCCGCTCCCCTCGGACCTGGAGGAACTGATCCGGGAGTGTCTGACCAAGGAGCCAGCGGACCGGCCGGCGGCCGAGCAGGTGCTGATCCGGCTGCTCGGGCAGGACGTCCGGGTCAGCGGTCGGGTCCGCCAGGAGAACCTGCTCCAGATGGGTAACGACACCGCCGG
Source organism: Micromonospora sp. NPDC023814 (assembly GCF_040639595.1). NCBI lineage: Bacteria > Bacillati > Actinomycetota > Actinomycetes > Micromonosporales > Micromonosporaceae > Micromonospora > Micromonospora sp. NPDC023814. The sequence goes on along the minus strand of NZ_JBFAAF010000087.1, from coordinate 13,078 downwards.
CGCGCCGACGACGGACGAGCCGCGGCCCGCGTCGGCGACGGTGCAAGCCCAGCCGACACGGGTGGCACCGAGGCAGGCCCGACCGACGACGCCGGACCAGCCGTCGGCATCGACGTCGGACACACCCGCCGCGGCGTCCCGCCCGGGCGAGGGCTGGGGGCGGCGGCTGCGCCGTGAGTCCGTCGACGCCTGGGGCGTGTCGACGGCGATCGTCCTCGGCTCGGGGGGCGCGGCCGCCGGCTACGTCGCGTCGAGCACGGTGGGCGTGGCCGCAGCGACGGGGACGGCCACCTTCGTCGTGGTCTACCTGGTCCGGCTGCTGGTCGCGGCGGCCCTCGGCGACCGCTCCGACCACCTCTGACGACCGGTGCCGCTCCGGTGGCGCTGGACCGATAGGTTGACTGCCATCAGTCAACCGTCGAGGAGGACAATTCCGATGGCCCCAGCCCCGCCGCGTACCCGACAGTGGTTGCCGTACACCGCCGCCGTCACCATCGGGTTGCTGGTCATCGTCGGGGCGTTCGTGCTGGTCCGGCAGCGGGACGCAGGCACCGACCGGCCCCGCGCCGACTGCACCACCAAGCTCGAGGTCAACTCCTCGACGGAGAAGGCGGCGCTGCTGGTCGAGTTGGCCGAGCGGTACAACGGCAGTGACCGGTCGCTCGACGGCGGCGGCTGCGCCCAGGTGCACGTGAGTGCCCTGAACTCGGGCAAGGCCGCCGAGGCGCTGGGCGCCGGCTGGAGCGGCGTCCACCTGCCCGAGCCGCAGGTCTGGTTGCCGACGTCGAGCCTGTGGACCGGTCAGCTCCGGTTGTTCGACCAGGCCGCCGGGCGAGCGCCGCAGACCCCGGACCGATACCCGTCGATCGCCAACAGTCCCCTCGTGATCGCGATGCGACAGCCGAAGGGCGAACTGGTACGCCAGCGCGGGGCGCTGGGCTGGGGGGACATCCTCGGCCTCTCCGGGCGGGAGGGGTGGGCCAGCTTCGGTAAGCCGGAGTGGGGCCGCTTCACCTTCGGCAAGGACAACCCGAACCTCTCCACGTCGGGGCTGGCGGCGACCATCGCCACCTACTACGCCGCCGCACAGCGGTCCAGCGACCTGACCCGGTCGGACCTGGTGGACCCGAAGGTGACCCAGTTCGTCCGGCGGATCGAGGCCAACGTGTCGCACTACAGCGACGACGTGGTGGACCTGCTGCGGGACCTCGCCGAGGCCGACCTGGCCGGCGGGGGCGGGAGCACGGACGACATGAGCGCGATCGTCATGCAGGAGGAACTGGTCCACCTCTACAACGAGGGGAAGCTGAGCCCGACGCACGACGGCCAGGAGCGGGGCCAGCGGCCGAACGTCCCGCTGGTCGCCGTCCACCCGAAGGAGGGCACCTTCAACCTGGACCACCCGTTCGTGGTGCTCCCCTCCGCCGACGAACGGCAACGCGTGGCGGCAGACGACTTCCTGGCCTTCCTGACCGAGGACGCCCAGCAGAGGAGCTTCGCCCGGCTCGGCTTCCGGGACCACGAACGCCGGGCCCCGGCGGAACTGCTCGCCAGCGTCGGCGCCGAGCCCACCGGCGGGCTGACCTACTTCGAGCCGCCGGATCCGGCCGTGGTCAACGCGATGTTGGACGGCTGGAGCACGCTGCGCAAGAAGGCCAACATCCTGATCGCATTGGACACCTCCGGGTCGATGCAGGCGGCAGTCGGCGACCGTACCCGTTTCCAGGTCGCCTCGGCGGCGGCGGCCAAGGGACTCGCGCTGCTCAACGCGGAGGACCGGGTCGGGCTCTGGTCGTTCTCCTCGGAGACGTCGAAGCGGCCCGACGGCCCGTACCGGGAGGAGGTCCGGCTCGGTGACTTCGACCAGCAGCGGATCACTCGCCGAATCGCTGGCCTGCACGTCGAGGGGGGCACCGCGCTGTACGCGACGGTCCGGGCCGCCCACGGGCACCTGCTCGACCGGTACGACCCGGAACGGATCAACGCGGTCGTGGTGCTGACCGACGGCAAGAACGAGTACGGTCGGGACAACGACCTGGCCCGGTTGCTCGCCGATGTCGCCCTGGATCCGCGGCGCCCGGTCAAGGTCTTCTGCATCGCCTTCGACCGGGAGTCGGACTTCGCCACGCTGGACCGGATCGCCAAGGCGTCGTCGGGCAAGGCGTTCGACGCCACTGACCCCGCCAAGATCGACGAGGCATTCGTGAAGCTGGTCAGCAGCTTCTGACCGCCGGTACGACGCTGGAGCGTCTCGACGCCGACACGCCGTCCGACCTCAGGTCGGGCGGCGTGTCGACTGTTCGTCGATCAGCTTCAGCGGGGCACAACCGGCACCTGCGCGCCTGCGGCACGCGCGTCACCGAGCTGCTCGACGCCCCACCCGGGCGTCGTCGTCGGTCAGGAGACCGGCCTGATGCGCCCCCAGTGCCACCAGGGTACGGAGAAGCCGATCTGGTCGGCCCAGCCGAAGAACTTCTCGCTGCGCGGGTAGTAGGTGCCGTACCAGAACAGCGGCACCCACTCGGTGTCCCTGGCCCACACCGCCTGCAGGCGCCGGTAGTGCTCGCGGCGCTCGTGCCTCGTCGCGGCGGTCCGCGCGGCGATGTAGGCGCCATCCACCTCAGCATTCCGGTGCAGGCCCATGTTGTTCCGCCCGCCGGAGGAGTACTTGGTCGCCGTGATCTCCGGATCCGGCGCCATCGACCCGCCGACGATGATCAAGTCGAAATCGTGTTGCTTGCGTACCTGGCGGGACCAGTCCACCGACGACAGGCCGGCGAAGCCCACCTCGAACCCGACCTCGCCCAACTGGCGCGCAACCAGCTCGGCCAGTGGTCTGTGGCCGTGGAACAGGTCCATGTAGAACATCGACAGCCGGGCGCGCACTCCCGACCGGTCCGCGGTGACACCGGCATCGTCGAGCAGGGCGCGTGCCCGTTCCGGGTCATGACCGGGCGCCTTGGCGTTCGGGTTGAAGGCCCACGAGGATCCGAGCAGGTAGTGGTCCCATGCCTGGGAGACCCCCGGATCGCCCAGGTGGGCGATCTCGTCCCGGTTCACCGCGTACGCGATCGCCTCACGCACCCGCCGGTCCTGCCACAACTCGCGGCCGTGGTTGAAGTCCAGCAGCGCCATGCCCGGACCCTCCCGCTTGAGGATCTCGACCCCGGGCACCCCTTCCACCAGGCCCAACCGGTCGCGGGTGAGGGTGTCCTGGGGAACGATGTGGGCCTCGCCGCGGGCGACCATCCGGACGCACTCGTCCCGGTCCGGGACGATCTTCAGGATCAGCCGGTCGATCTGCGGCCGCGGGCCCCAGTGGTTCTTCACCGCCTCCATGATGATGTGCTCGCCGGGGACCCATTCCGCGAGGCGGAACGGGCCGGAGCCGACCGGCTTCAGGTTGTGCGGGTTCGTCGCCCAGTCCGTTCCCTCGTACAGGTGCCGGGGCAGGATGTGCGCGAAGATGAAATTGCCGAGCAGGACGAGGAACCCGGCGTTCGGGGTGTGCAGGTGGTAGTCGACGGTGTGGTCGTTGACCGCGACGATGGTCTCCACATCCGTCAGGAACATCGCGCCCTGATAGCCCATGTCCTTGGCGTGCAGATGGGTGTAGACGACGTCGTGCGCGGTCAGCGGCGTGCCGTCCTGCCAGCGGGCCGCCTGGTTGAGGTGGAAGCGCCACCGGCGCGACCCGTCCAACTGTTCCCAGTGCGTGGCCAGGTCGGGAAACGGGTTGGTCTCGTACCATTCGTTCAGCACGACCCGGTTGTAGATGTTGTTGCAGGCCAGATAGCCGGCGCTACCCGTCACGTTCCGGTACACATCGTTGAACTCCACCGCGTCATGCGGCGTCGCCACCACGAAATCGACAGACATAGGCACGTATCTCCGTTTCTGCGCAATTCGACAAGTAGCTGGCTGTTCGGCGGTCGCTAGCGAAGGTCGCCATGCGGGCAGGGCGGCAGTCCGTCGGATTCCGTCGGCCACCGGCGCTGCAGCATTCGGGGCTTGGCTCGTTCGATCCGCGGGTCGGGCACCGGCACGGCCGCGAGGAGTTCCCGGGTGTACGGGTGCTTCGGCTCGCCGATCACCTGCTCGGTCGCGCCCAGCTCGACCATCTGCCCGCCATACATCACGCCGACCCGCTGGGAGATCTCCGCGACGACGGCAAGGTCGTGCGCCACGAAGAGGTAGGAGACCCCCCGCTCCCGCTGCAGCTCCTTCAACAGGCCCAGGATCGCCGCTTGGACCGAAACGTCGAGTGCGGACACCGGCTCGTCCAGCACGATCAGCTTCGGATTCAGGGCCAGCGCGCGGGCGATCGCGATGCGTTGACGCTGACCACCGGAGAACTCATGCGGAAACTTCCGCAGGCTGGCCGCCGGCAGCCGCACCTGATCAAGGATGGTCAGCGCATGCCGGCTGGTCGCTGGCAGGCCATGGATCTGCGCCGGCTCGGCGAGAATGTCCGCCACCGTCATCCGCGGATCCAGCGACGTGTACGGGTCCTGGAACACGACCGACAGCTCACGCTGCGACGCGCGGGCACTCGCGCCCTTGAGCTGGGAGACATCCTCGCCGAGGAACAGCACCCGACCCGCGGTCGGCCGCTGTAGTCCGAGGATGGTTCGTAGCAGTGTGGTCTTACCCGAACCTGACTCGCCGACGATGCCGAGGGTCTCCGCTGGGCCGACCGAGAACGAAGCCGAGCAGAGGGCGTGCACGACGGACCGTCCGCTCCGACGGGCGGCGCGCGGCGCACGGAAGTGCTTCACCAACTCCATGACCCGCAACAGCTCGGCGGCCTCGCCGGGGCGCGTCTCCGCACTCATTTCCCCTCCACCGCCTTGCCTGTGAGCCGTGGGGCCAACGACAGCAACTTCCGCGTGTAGTCCGATCGAGGGTCGTCGAATATGTCGAAGACGTCCCGTTCTTCGACGATCTCGCCCTGGTACATGACGGCGACGCGATCGGCGATACCGGCGACGAGGGCCAGGTCGTGGGTGATGAAGAGCATGGCCGCACCGGTACGCTCCCGAGCCACCGCGAGGGTGGCCATCACCTGTGCCTGCACCGTGACGTCCAGGGCGGTGGTCGGTTCGTCGGCGATGATGAGATCCGGGTCGTGCACCATCGCCAGGGCGATGGCGATCCGCTGGCGCATGCCGCCGGAGAGCTGATGGGGATGCTGGTCGAGGCGGGCCTCCGCATCCTTGATGGCCACGCTCTCCATGAGTTCGACTGCCCGCCGCCGGGCTTCGTCGCGGCTGACGGCGCCGGCCAGCTTCATCGAGTCCTCGAACTGGGCGCCGATGGTGAGCACCGGGTTGAGGGTGGTGGACGGATCTTGCAGGATCATCGCTATCCTCCGCCCCCGGTACGTCCGCCACTGTTCGAAGCTCAGGCCGGTGAGTTCGTCGCCGTCGAAAACGACCGACCCGGTGCCCGTCGCGTTGCTGGGAAGCAGCCCCACCAGCGACAGCCCGGTCAGTGACTTTCCTGATCCCGACTCGCCGACGAGGGCGACCACCTCGCCCGGCTGGATCTCCAGGCTGATCGAGTCCACCGCCACCTGCCCACCGAACCGCACGGAGAGGTCGGTCACCTTCAGCAGGGCCTCTCCCGCCCCTGCCATCTCCCGCACGGGCAGCTCCCCGCGGCGGCGACGGCTGGCGGCTGAGCGAGGTTTCGCCAGTGGGTTGGTGGGCGAAGACTTCGGGTTGAAGGCGTCCCGCAACCCCTCCCCGACGTAGTTGACCGCCAGCACGATGGTGATGATCAGGAAGCCCGGGAAGTAGAAGAGCCACGGCCGGGTCAGCACCGCCGATTGCGCGTTTGCCACCAGTAGGCCCAGCGAGGTGTCCGGTGGCTGCACCCCGAACCCGAGGAAGGACAGGCTGCTCTCGGCGAGAATCGCCACGCCGAACATCAGCGTGCCGGCTACCACGATGTGGTCCGAAACGTTGGGCACCAGGTGCCGGAACATGATCCGGGCCGGGCTCGCCCCCATCACCCGCGCCGCGTCCACGAAGGCCTGCTCGCGCAGACTCAGCACCACGCCGCGGACCAGGCGGGCGACCGAGGTCCACATGAGCGCCCCGAGGACCAGCGCGAGGCCGAGCCAGGAGACTCCCCGGCCGGCGACCAGCGATCCCAGGAACGCGGCCAGGGCGAGGGTGGGTAGCGTGAGCACGAGATCGACGGCGCGCATCACGGTGGCGTCGACGAGGCTGCCGAAGTACCCGGCCGTCACGCCCAGGACCACGCCGATCACGCAGGCGACAATGGTGACCGAGAAGGCGATCAGGAGCGACTGCTGCATGCCGCGTAGCACCAGCGCGAACAGGTCACGGCCCAGGGTGTCCGTACCCATCGGGTGTTGCGGTGACGGCGCCTGCGACAGCTCGGACGTGATGTCGGTGTAGTGGTACGGCCAGAGCGGCGGGACGATGACGGCCGCGAGGATGACGACGACGAGTATGCCCAGGGCGACCATGCCCACCCTGTGCCGGAGAAACCGGCGGGCGGTGACGGCCAGCCTCGACGTCCCGGGTTCACGCTCCGTCGTGCCGGGTTCGATCGCCAGATCTTTGGTCAGCTCAGGACTTGGCATAACGCACCCGCGGATCCACGAGGCCGTACAGGATGTCGGCGAGAAGGTTGAAAACGACCACGGCGGTCGCGGCGATGAGCAACCACGCGAGGACGGCGTTCGTGTCGCGCAGCGCGATCGACTCGAGCAGGAACCCGCCCATGCCGCGCCACTGGAAGACCGTCTCGGTGATCACCGCGCCGGAGAAGACGACCGGAAGGTCCAGCGCGACGATGGTCACGATCGGGATGAGCGCGGGGCGGACCACGTACGACCCGACGATGCGCCGGCGGGACAGCCCCTTGAGCACGGCGAACCGGACGTGGTCCCCGGCCAGTCCCTCCGCCACCGCCGCGCGTTGGTAGCGGCTCCAGGTCGCGAAGTGCACCAGGGCCAGCACGATCGTCGGCAGGACCAGGTGCCCGGCGATGTCCCCGGCCAGGGGCAGTATGCCCTCTGGTCGGGGCACCGACGCCTCCCCCACGGTGTAGAAGATCTGGTAGCCGGTCAGGTTGTTGAGCCCGATCCCCCACTGTTTCAACAACACTGCCAGCCAGAACGACGGCAGCGCGAGGAGCACGAACGCGGCCGGGGTCATCATCAGGTCCGGCCAGCGACGCTGGTGAAGCGCGGACACCGTGCCGGCGATCAGGGAAAGCACGAGCGCCAGCACGATGGCCAGCAGGACCAGGCGCAGGGTGACCCCGACCCGGGTGCCCAGCTCCGCCCCGATATCGCGGGTGGCGATCGTCGACGGACCGAAGTCGCCGGTGAGCACCCCGCCGAGCCAGGTCAGATAGCGCAGCGGTAGCGGCCGGTTCAGTCCCAACCGTGCTTCCTCGGCGGCGATCACCGACTCCGGGACCGGCGGTTGCCGGTCCCGGAGCTCGGCCAGCGGATCTCCCGAGACCGAGATCACCGTGAAGATCACGATGGAAGCGAGCAGCAAGACCAGGACGGCGCTTGCCAGCCGTCGAAGGATCAACCGAATCATGTCTCCGCGCCTCCTCTCCTCGGGAAGATCTGCCTGTGGTTACCGCGGGTTCAGACCGCGCGGATGCGGCCCCAGTGCCACCAGGGCACGGAGTAGCCGAGCTGGTCGGACCAGCCGTAGAACTTGCGGCTGCGGGCGAAGTAGGTGCCGTACCAGAACAGCGGCACCCATTCGGTGTCCCTGGCCCAGATCTCCTGCAGGCGCCGGTAGTGCGCGCCGCGTTCGGCGAGGGTGCCCGCGGTGCGTGCGGCGAGGTAGGCGGCGTCGACGTCAGGGTTGTGGTGCTGGGCCATGTTGCCCTGGCCGCCGCTGGTGTACTTCGGGGCGGTGATCTCCGGGTCGGGCGCCATCGATCCGCCGACGATGATCAGGTCGAAGTCGTGGGCGCCGGTGATCCGGCGGGCCCAGTCCACGGAGGAGAGTCCCTCGAAGGTGACGTCGAAGCCGATCGCGCCCAACTGGCGGGTGATCATCTCTGCCAGTGGCTTGTGCCCGTGGAAGCTGTCCATGTAATACATCGAGAGCCGGGCCCGTACGCCGGAGGCGTCGGCCGTCACGCCGGCCTCGTCGAGCAACGCGCGCGCCCGTTCCACGTCATGGCCCGGCGCCTTGGCATCCGGGTTGAACGCCCACTCCACCGAACCCAACAGGTAGTGGTCCCACGCCTGTGAAACTCCCGGGTCGCCAAGTTCGGCGATCTCCTTCCGGTCCACGGCGAGGGCGACCGCCTCCCGGACCCGCTGGTCCCGCCAGAACTCCCGGCCGTGGTTGAAGTCCAGCAGCGCCATTCCCGGCCCTGGATCACGCAGCAGCTCGATGTCCGCCGTGGCGCCGTCGAGCAGGTGCAGCCGGTCCCTGGTCAGGGTGTCCTGGGGGAAGAAGTGAGCCTCGCCGCGGGCCACCATCCGGACGCACTCGTCCCGGTCCGGGACGATCTTCAGGACCAGTCGGTCGATCTCCGGCTGCGGCCCCCAGTGGTTCTTCACCGCCTCCATGACGACGTGCTCGCCCGGTATCCATTCCGCCAGCCGGAACGGGCCGGAGCCGACCGGCTTCAGGTTGTGCGGGTTCGTCGCCCAGTCCGTTCCCTCGTACAGATGCCGGGGCAGGATGTGGGTGAAGATGAAGTTCCCCAGCAGGACGAGGAATCCGGCGTTGGGCGTGTGCAGGTGGTAGTCGACGGTGTGGTCGTCAACCGCGACGATCGTCTCCACGTCCTTCAGGAACCGGCCGCCGGTGTATCCCATCTCCATCGCGTGCAGGTGGGTGTAGACGACGTCGTGCGCGGTCAGCGGCGTGCCGTCCTGCCAGCGGGCCGCCTGGTTGAGGTGGAAGCGCCACCGGCGCGACCCGTCCAACTGCTCCCAGTGCGTGGCCAGGTCCGGGAACGGGTTGATCTCGAACCACTCGTTGAGAACCACCCGGTTGTAGATGTTGTTGCAGGCGATGTATCCGGCACTCGCGGTGGTGTTGCGGTAGACGTCGTTGAACTCCACCGCGTCATGCGGGGTGGCCACCACAAAGTCGATGGTCATCTGAGTCCTTTCTCGAATGATTGCGCGACTACTTGCGCAGACCCCACTGCTCGACATTCATGGTGGTTCCGTACTTGCTGGGGTTGATGAAGATGTTGGCGAACTTGTTCGGGTGGACGGCCATCTGCGGGCTGGCGAACAGCGGCAGCACCACACCGTCGGACATCAGGGTCCGGTCGAGTTCGTTCATCAGCTCGACCTGCTTGCGCGGATCGAGTTCGGTCGCGGCCGCCGCCAGGACCCGGTCCGCCTCGGCGGACGAATAGCCGAACGAGCGGGCCGCTCCGGTGCCGTACCACTGCTGCAGGGACAGCGCACCCAGGTCGAGTGCCGTTCCGGTGGCCATGAGGTCGAAGCTGCCCGAACGCAGCGCCGGCGAGTAGCGCGAGCCGTCGGCCGCGTCGATGGCCACGGTGATACCCAGTTGCTTGAGTTGGGACTGGGCGATCTGCGCGAGCTCCATGCGGAGCACGTCGGTGGACAGGGTCAACATCTTCAGATCGCGCAGGGGCTTCCCGTCGGGGAGGATCAGCCTGCCGTCGGTCACGCGATATCCCGCCTTCTGCAGGATGTCGAGCGCGGCCTTGCTGTCGCCCTTGCCGATGTTGAGCTCGTCGATGTTCTCGCGGTAGGCGTCGACGCCGCCCACCTTCTGCCCGGGGACGTACGTGCTGCTCTTCATGGTCACCAGGTCCGGCGCGTACTGGCCGACCGTGCGCTTACGCATGTCGTCGAGGTCGAGCCCGGTGGCGATCGCCTTGCGCAGGGCCGCGTCGCTCATCACGTCACCGGTGGTCTTCATGCCGAGGTGGAAGTAGGTGAGCGTCGAACCGACCTGAACGGTCATGCCGTTCATGGCCTTCACCTGGTTGACGGTGTCGAGAGTCGGGTTCTGGTAGACCAGATCGATCTCACCGTTCTGCAGCGCCGTGATCTGCGCGCCCTGGCCCGAGATGTAGCGCGTCGTGATGGTGTCAAGGTTCGCCGGATCCCCGTACCACTTGGGGTTCTTGACCATGGTCATCGAGACGCCGTCCTGGTAGTCCTTGATCAGGTACGGCCCGCCCGAGAACTTCGGCACGTTCTTGCCGAAGCCTTCGTTGAAGGAGGTCGCCAGGTCCCCGTAGGTCTCGGCCACGTGCGCCGGCAGGATGTAGTTGAACAGGGCCTGCCACATCGCGAACGGTTTCGCGTAGGTCATCGTCACCGTCTTGCCGTCGCTGCTGGTCTCGACAGAGGTGATCAGCGAGTAGCCTTCGGTGAACGCGGCCTTGCACCCGGCGCACTTCTTCGGGTCCTGCACCGCCTGGGTGTACTCGAAGTCCTTGCCGGTGATCGGGGTCCCGTCCGACCAGACGGCCTTCTGCTGGATCTTGTACTCGACCTTCATCGGACTGGTGCCAACGACCTCGGCGGACTCCAGGAGCGCCTTGTTGAGCACCACGCTGGTGTCGGGGTTGGTCAGGAACGGGTGCGGATAGAACGGCCACTGCTGCTGGCGCTGGCCGGTGGTGTCGCCGGCGGCGGACAGCGGGTTCCAGTCCACCGGAGCGCTGGTAGCGGCCAGGGTCAACGTCCCGCCGGCCGTAACCTCGCTCGCGGCGGCCGGCGTCTTTGACTTGTCATCGTCGATCTTCGTGCAACCTGCGGGCCCGACCAGCGCGGCGAGCGCGACAGCGACCACGAGGCGTCGAGAGGCTTTCACGGGCACACGTCCTCTGGTTCAAGTAATGGGGTACGCGACGTCGTGTGGCTGATGTTCGACTCCGGGGGGCGGTTGCCAGGGTGGCTGGACTCCGCGGCCAGGACCCTCAAAGTTCGAGGTCAACGCCGTAGAAGCTAAGTTCGGCTTATGTTCCGGTCAACATTACAATGTCTATGGACATATCCTGGCCGCCTCGATGATCGGCCCCGCACCCACGGGCCGGCGCCCCCCGTGGCCCACACCTGGCGACTACAGTCACCACCCGGCACGCCCACCCTGCCGACCGCGGCGCTTGATGGTCGACGGCGTCGACCCTCGGGCGCGTTTCGCTATTCGGAGGACACCAACCGTGACACCACCAGCGCCGCTGGACGGCCAGGAATGCATGCGACTCATCCAGTCGCGGCTCACGTTGCGCACGACCAACGCGTTGGCCCGGGCGATCCTCGACCTGATCGCGTCCGGCGACCTGCCGGCCCAGTCGCAACTGCCCACCGTGCGGGATCTGGCGGCCAAACTGGGGATGAGCCGCTCCTCGGTAGCGCAGGCCTGGAAGACGCTCAGCTCCCGGTACGTCATCGAGACCCGGCGCCGCGGCGGCACCTTCGTCCTCGGGCCGCCGCAGCCGCCACGGGCCAGGCGATTCGACAGCATGGTGCGCACCTCGTCGACGATGCCCATCGATCTCGGGAATCTGCGAAGGGATGACCTGCCCCCTCCGGACCTGGCACCCGCTCTCGCCTACGCGCTGAGCAACCGGGCGTTGCACAACACCTTCGCCGATCCGGTCGCCCCCGAATTGGCGGAGGCAGTCCAGCCATACTGGCCGTTCGAAACCAACCATTTTCTCGCCACCCACGGGATCATCGACGCCATCGAACTGGCGCTTGCCGCCGTAGTCCGCCCGGGCGATCGGGTCATCATCGAGTCACCCACCCAGGCACGAGTGCTCGACATCCTGGATTCCATCGGTGCCACCACGATCCCCATCGAGTACCGATCAGGCGGCCCAGATCTTGATCAGCTACGGGTTGCGCTGATCAGCAAACCAACCGCAATGATCTACCAGCCCAGCGGTAACGCGCCGTCCGGACTGACCGTCAGCGACGAGTGGATCGCGGGGGCGGCTTCCCTGCTCCAGAATGAAGCATTTCCCATCTTCGAACTTTCGCAGACCGCCCTCATGCGGTCCGCACAGCGGTCTCTGGCGACCCGCCTTCCGAGCCGTGTCGTGCACATGCAGGCCTACAACTTCTTCTTCGGCGCCGACCTGCGCGTCGCCGTGGTAGGCGGCTCGCCGGAGTACATCGACATGATGTGGCTGCGACTCACCTACTCATCCCGCTGGGTCAGCCGCGTCCTGCAACTCGCGCTAGCGTTCCAGTTGACGGACGTGAATGCGATACACCAGACGAACGACTTCATCGCGGAATGCAAGCGAAGGCATTCCGAATTCAGCCAGGCCCTCACCGGACGCGGATTCGACCTCGAACCGACCGAAGGACCCCACATCTGGCTGCCAGTCCCCGACGAGCATTCGGTCTGCACCCGACTCAGTCGGCATGGCATCGTCGTTCATCCCGGCAGCTTCTTCCATGCCCACCCAGCCACACAGCATCATGTGCACATCAACGGAACCGCACTGGTCCACGGCATCGACGAAATGGCCCAAACGATAGCCCAAGCCTGCCGGATGCCCACCAAGGCAAAAGAGGACTCCCCAGCCCCTGCCAGACCCGATCCGAGTCGAGACCGGTCCTCAACTCCTTGGATGACCGCCCGAACACCGCGCTGAGATATCCGCTGCTCCGCGCGAACGCCGACAGCGCCAGGGTGCCCGCCGCAGTCCGGGCACCCGGCGCACCGCGGATCGCAGCAACCGCGACCGCCCGCCCGGCCACTGACGGAGCCGCGTAGATCGGACCGGACGTGTGGCACGTCCGGCTGTCCCGCCGGGGCCTGACGGACGGAACCGAGACCCGCCGACGGCCTCCATCGGGAAACAGCGACAACGCCGGATGATCTCGGGACCTTCGGCACGGTTGCGCGGCGCGGCACATCGCCACGATGGCCGGGACGCCCGTGTGCGGTTGCGTCCCGGAGCAGTTGCGGGCAACGTGGGCCGCCACGGCGATCTATCGGAGGAATGAGGCGTATGTCGCGAGCCACCGAGAGTGCAGGACGGGCGCTGCTGACCGTGGGCGGCCTGGTGCGCCGGGCCGAGGTGTCCGCCGACGGCCGTACGCTCC